>JAAFJQ010000099.1 GCA_013298185.1 Deinococcales bacterium | reverse complement strand
CAATTAACGGTTGAGCAAGACACTCGAGGAAGCACCAGTAGCGTTTGCGGTGATGATGTCGAGTTTGGCATCATTATTTACATCACCCACAATCACAGAACGAGGATTTATACCTGTGGCATAATCGGTTTTTGCTTGGAACGTTCCATCGCCATTGCCAAACAACACACTCGAGGTATTACTATTGTAGTTTGCGGTGATGATATCGAGTTTGGTGTCACCATTCACATCGCCCACAACAACAGAAATAGGATTTGTGCCTGTGGTGTAATCGGTTTTTGCTTGGAACGTTCCATTGCCATTGCCAAGCAATACACTCGAAGAATTACCACTCTGGTTTGCAGTGATGATGTCGAGTTTGGTGTCATTATTGACATCGCCCAGTACCACAGATTGAGGATTTGAACCCGTGGTGTAATCGGTTTTTGCTTGGAAGGTTCCATCGCCATTGTTCAGTAACACACTCGAGGAATTCGCACCAAGACCAGCGTTTGCGGTGATGATGTCAAGTTTGGCATCGCTATTGACATCAGCCAAAACCACAGAACTAGGAAATGTACCCGTGGGGTAATCGGTTCTTGGTTTGAAAGTCCCATCGCCATTGTTAAGCAACACACTCGAGGAACTACCATTGTAGTTTGCGGTAATAATGTCGAGTTTGGCATCATTATTTACATCTCCCAAAATCACAGAAATAGGGAATGAACCCGTGGTGTAATCGGTTCTTGTTTGGAACGTCCCATTGCCATTGCCAAGCAACACACTCGAGGTATTCCCATTGGCGTTTGCAGTAATGATGTCGAGTTTGGTGTCATTGTTTATATCTCCTAAAACCACAGAAAGAGGAAATGTACCCGTGGTGTAATCGGTTTTTGTATTAAAAGTCCCATTGCCATTTCCGAGCAACACACTCGAGGAATGACTACTCGCGTTTGCAGTGATGATGTCAAGTTTGGTGTCATTATCCACATCGCCCACAACCACCGAAGTAGGATTTGTATTCGTGGTGTAATCGGTTTTTGCTTGGAATTTACCGTAAGTATTGCCAAGCAACACACTCGAGGAACCACCGGTCAAGTTTGCGGTGATGATGTCGAGTTTAGCATCATTATTCACATCTCCCACAACCACAGAACGAGGAAAAGAACCCGTGGTGTAATCGGTTTTTGTATTAAAAGTTCCGTTGCCATTACCAAGCAGCACACTCGAGGAATTACCAGTCAAGTTTGTGGTGATGATGTCGAGTTTAGCATCGTCATTCACATCGCCCACAACCACAGAACTAGGAAATGTACCCGTGGTGTAATCGGTTCTTATCTGGAACGTTCCATTACCATTGCCAAGCAACACACTCGAGGAATTACCACCATAGTTTGCGGTGATGATGTCGAGTTTGGCATCATTATTGACATCGCCCACAACCACAGAAATAGGATTTTTACCCGTGATGTAACCGACCCTTGCTTGGAAAGTCCCATCGCCATTGCCAAGCAACACACTCGAGGAATCACCATTATAGTTTGCGGTGATGATGTCGAGTTTGGTGTCATTATTGACATCGCCCACAACCATAAAATAAGGACCTGTACCCGTGGTAATATCGGTTTTTGCTTGAAAAGTCCCATCGCCATTGCCAAGTAACACACTCGAGGAATTGCCAGAAAAGTTCGCGGTGATGATGTCGAGTTTGCTATCGCTATTCACATCTCCTACAACCACAGAAGTAGGAGCTAAACCCGTGGGGTAATCGGTTTTTGCATTAAAAGTCCCATTACCATTGCCAAGCAAGACACTCGAGGAATTACCATCATAGTTTGCGGTGATGATGTCGAGTTTGGAGTCATTATTCACATCGCCTATAGCCACAGAAGTAGGAGCTAAACCCGTGGGGTAATCGGTTTTTGTATTAAAAGTCCCATTACCATTGCCAAGCAAGACACTCGAGGAATTACCAACATTGTTTGCGGTGATGATGTCGAGTTTGGTGTCATTATTGACATCTCCCAGTACCACAGATTGAGGATTTGAACCCGTGGGGTAATCGGTTTTTGCGGCAAATTCAGACCCTCTGGCTGCCACATTTGCACGGTACTGCCATGTTCTGGTTCCTGGAATACATGCCCCCTGACCAGCAGTATTGCTTAAACCAAGGGTTTGAACCGTAACCAACTCACTCGGCATAAAATCTGTGGTCGGATCAAAAGTCAGTGTACTCGAGCCTGTTCCACTGTACGTACCCGCTTTATATCCAGTAAACTCACCACGCACCACAAAATTCGTATTGTCAGCCGCGTTCATAAATTGATTGGTGGTGACACTGACATTGGCGTTATTGGCGGCTGTGTTGGTATTGACGGTTGGTGCAAAACTCGAGTAGTTAAAGGTATTCACCAAGTATTCCAAAGGACTACTCGAGGGTCCGGCGCTGCGAAGCACACATTCACGTTGGGTTACAGATGGCAAACTCGAGCCACCAAGAGCAAATAATTCTGTTGCAGCAAAACTGGTTTTACGACTTATTGCCCCACTGCTTGCCCCTTGTTCTTGCAGACTTTCTGAAACTCTGGTGGCTACTGGAGCATCAAAAAGCACGAAAGTCATGGTGAACCGATACCCTGTGCTAAGGCTGCTCGAGTTGCTGTTTGGAATTTCAATGGCAATGTTGACCACACCAGCATGATTGGTGTTGGCGGCTAAGGTTCTCGAGCTGCTGCCATTCCGAGCCACGAATCCATATGGCAGTAAGTATTCTCCTCCAGTCTCACTGAGTTCATTTGCTGTATTGGCAGCCTTTTGTAGCGTAGTTAATTCGGTTTCGGTAAGAAATTGAACATCCGAGACAGCGTTATTGACCATAAATGGAGGTAGGCTACTTGGTGGATTGGTGGGTTTCACGGCTCGAGCAAAGCTAATGCCTGTTGGGTCAGTGTTTGTGTACAGACTTGAGCCAGCAAAGTTGTAGACATTCTTTAAGGCTGTCCCACCGATATTGCCTGTTTTTTGATAAGCAATTAAGGTCAGGTCAGTTAAACTTGTGCTGGGCAATAAATTATTCACCTTAAACTGCGCGGTGATGTACTGCTTAGAGGCATGACTCAGTACACCCAGTGAACTGGGGTCGCTAAACGAAACATTGGCACTGGTTTGCACCGCTTGGATTTGCAAACCAGAACGAACCGAAGCTGTGGCTTTATTGGAGCTTGAATCAAAGGTTATCTCGAGTGTACCAATGGCATTTGGTTTGTTGGTACTTGTTATGGGGCTTGGGTTTTGCTGACAGGCAAGCAACGCGAATGCCAGCAGTGGCAAAGTAAGAATTCGTTTCATCGCTCAGTCTCCATAAAATCCATGTTCTCGAGAAAATCCACTGGTTCGCCCAGTGCGTTTGTGCCAATAGGCAGGCTGATACCAGTTAATGCCACATAATTGTTGTGTGGCTCGAGGATTGGAGGGTGGTAGGTTTGTTTCATGGTGTCCTTTTATCGGTCATCATTCATGACCTAAAATTGCTCGAGTTGAGCGCGATTGGGTTTGGCGTTGACGCGGTGCAACTCCCACTGCTGTCTTACGAGCAAGCGACCACGCCCGTAAGGTGCGTAGAAGGGTCGCCACGCAACGCTGCTGTCAGAAACCAGCACGGTACGTTGTTTTGCCCATTCGGTCTTGCTTGATGTAGCAATAGATGCTGCACCCAGTTATCTAAAATCATCACGATGGGCGGATTTTTATGGCTCGAGAATCGCCGTATCCAGCCACCACTCGAGCTTTTTTAAGTTCAGCTTGCCAGACTTATTAAACACCACGCCCTCTGCCTCGAGCAGCACGCGCTGCAAGTCGCCTGTGCCAACTTTATAGGTACTTAATTTCCTACTCGAGTCGCATGGGCTTCAGTGTATGCCAATGTGCTGCGTCTGGGCAGTAGGCGGCACAATAAATGGGGCATTGAGGTGCAAAATACCTGCAAAAATCTCGAGTAGGCTGACAGGCGAATTTGCTTGGCTGCGCCACGCCACATGACCATCTGGGCGCACCAAAACCGCACCTGTTGTACCAATGGCGTAGGCTTGGCAGAGTGGTGTTGCCGTAATCCCCACCGATTGACGTAAGCCTTGTTGAATCACGGCTTTAATTCCAAGTCTGAGTTGTGTGTGGGCGGATACCCTGCGTTTAGCGGCTCGCTTGCGCTCTTGCATTTGTTCTTGGGCAGTGGTATCTACAAAATCAAGCTGGTCTTGTAAAATTCGTATCTCTACACCTAAGGTATTTGCAGCAGCTTGGGCAGCTTTGACCCAAGCATCAGCATCACGCCCCGCAAACAGTGTCCAACCTTGTAGCAAATCAAGGCTCGAGACAATGCTGTTTTTGTGTTTGACCCAAATGTGCGGCGCTCGAGCGCCCGGGGTGGTGCCGGGGGCGTAGCGGGCAATGTTGCTGGTGTCGGGTAGTGGCAGACCATCGGACACAATGGCACTGGATTGGTAGATAAAACCCAACTCTTGCCCAGGGTAATCAAAGTGGGCGCTTTGTAGGTTCATGGAGGCTCGAATCTCGGTTTTGGCGTGCTTAAAAGCTGTACCGCCCTGCTCGAGTTGGGCAGCCAAGGGGCTTTTTCCAATGCCACTGGTTGGGAGCATTAAAAAATTGTGCCATGAAAGTTTGGCGTTGCTGACCCCAACGGGACGGCGCTCGACTTCGTAAGTCTCGAGTAATCCGTCTTGGGCTTGATTGTGCAGCACCATTGCCAGTTTCCAAATCAGATTGTGGGCATCTTGAATACCAGAATTCATTCCCAAACCACCTGTTGGCGGGAAGCGGTGCGCCGAATCGCCTACCAAAAAAACTCGTCCTAACCGATACTGCTCGGCAACTTCGGCTCGAGCCAACCATGCACCGCGATGCAGTATTTCTGGTTCTAAGCGGGGGTCGCCAGACATGGCACGCAGTACCTCGCGGATGCGCTCTGACGTGTAATCTTGTTCGCTTTCTCCGGGTTGCAAAAACTGATTGAACAACCAGCGGTTTGTGCCGTTTAAGGTAATCATCATGCCATTGGCTTTGGTACCAACAATCCAGTACAAAATACCGGGTTTGCGTTTGACAAAACTGCTTAAATCAGCGCGAAAATGCACGTTCAAGACCCACTGCTGGCTGGGTTCGCCGAGCATTTTGATGCCCAAGGTTTGGCGAATCGGACTGTTTGCGCCGTCGGCAGCCAGTAAATAGGCGCTCTTAATTTCTTCGACTTCGCCGTCTTGGTAACGCACCGTGTTGTAAACAGCGTTTTCGTCTTGTCGTGTGGAAAGCACTTCTGCTCCTAGGTGAATCTGGGCATAGGGGCTTTCTTTGGCTTTGTTCAGTAAAATCGGTTCGATAATGTCTTGCGGGCAAACACACACCATTTCGGTCGAGTGATTGATGCGCTCGATTAGGGCGGCGGCTTTATCGCTCAGGTCATAGCGTGCTAATTCTGGAGTAGCAAGGTTTTTGAACCAGCGCATGTACATCATCATGTGGCTGGCTAAACCTTGCTGGCGTAGCGTCTCGGCGATATCCATCTGGCGCATAATTTCCATGCTGCGCGTGTTCAGCACCGTGGCTCGAGGATGCCCGCTCTCGGTGGCACGCCTTTCAAAAACACGGTGAGGAATTTTGTATTGCGAAAGTAAAATACTGGCGGTTAAACCGCTCGGTCCGGCACCAACGATTGTAATCATGGTTTGACTCCTTAAAAAAATGGGCGAATAGACAAAACTCCAAGGTGTGTAAAAAATAACCTCCTGCACTTGTGATTGTGTAAATCACAAGCGAAATTTTTTGGTGCAATACCCAACCGCAGGCTGTTACTCCTGCAAGCAGCCGACTCGAGACTTTTTGTTTGCTACAACTTTAATTTTGCAATGCCAAACAACTGAAAATCGGTACAAAATCTTGCCAATTCTGCGGGGCTGCGTTTTTGTGGAATTAACTGGGTCTGAATAAAGTGCCTGACCATGCCAATCATGGCACTCGCTGCTAACTCGAGGTCAAGGTCGGGTTTGAGTTGCTGTTTAATTAAACTTAGTTGTGCCACCATCATTTGTTCCATGGTTGCAAACAACAACGGGGCTTGTGTGGCGTGTTCTAGTCCTATACGGGTCAGGCTTGGGTTTTGGTTAAGCAAGGTAAAAATCGCGCACAGATTGTCTTGTATTTTTTGTGGTAAATCTTCGCTTGTCTGAAACTGCCCCAATTCGAGCATCAATTCGCCAAGACGTTGTGTCATTTGGCTCGAGAGTTCAGCAAAAATTGCATCTTTATTTTCAAAGTACAAATAAAAACTTGGCTGGGTGACACCTGCGGCTTTGACAATATCGCTGATTTTAGTTTGTTCAAAGCCACGTTCGGCAAAAAGCTGGGCGGCTGCCTCGAGCAACCTCGAGCGGCTGGCTTCACCTTTGCGTTTGGGTAAAACATACTTTTCAGTAACCTTACTCACAAGTATGTTTTAGCAGGATTTTATGAAAAACAAATGAGTGAGTGTTTGGGCTGATGAAAAAACCTTGTCACAAAAAGGCTTTTCGAGTTGCATATGGTGACTCTGACACAACGTCTGTGTGGCACAAATCATAAATCTCACTGACGCTTTTAAGTATGTTATACAACAAGTTCATCCGAAGTTACTCGAGTAGAGGATGTCAGAGTCGCACTGAGTGCATGATTAGTTTTTAAGGAGCAATATGACAATTTCCCAATTTTATTCGTATTTGCAGCGTACCAGACAGGACTTATGGGTTTTTCTCGAGGGGCTGCCGGACGAAGTGCTATCTAAAAACATGATTCCCGCTGAGCGGTTTCGCTGCATTAAGGATTTACTGATGCACATTGCTGCCGTGGAAGATTCTTGGGTCCACGAGGATATTTTGCGTGACCAACCCGTGTAGGAAGTCACAGAAGGTTTTCCGCAGCGTTTTGAACCGCCTCATTTTGACACCGAGTCTTTAGGCTGCCCAGAAAAGCCGTCAATCCCAAAAGGTGTTTCATGGTTGTTGCACCGCTTTAATCAGACCGTCCACGCCAGCCCCTTTGGGAATCTCGCCGATGGTTCGGACAATCTGGTTGTCTTTGACAAAGTATGTGAAGAATTCCGCTGCGAGTTTCAGTTTTTTATTGGTTGGTTGAATCACTGGAATGCCATTCAGGACACCCGTGTAGTCAATCACACCACTTTGAGTCCCTGTCAGGTTGATCTCGAGTTTAATGCGGTTCGGGGTTTCCTCTAAAATGCGCTCGTTGAACTTAAAATCTGGCATGGCGCGTTTGCGTGGTTTGTGCATTTGCATGGCTTGGGCTTTACCGATTTTGACAAATAAACTGACCGGAAATGGAATTGTGCCTGTCATGCTGTACGAATCGGCAATGGCTGCATCTGCGGCTTGCCAATTGCCTTGTTCGACGTTTTGCAGATGCTCGAGAACCACTTCTTTGGCACTGCGCCAAGTGCCGCTCGAGTTGCTGACTTCGGAGGTGTCATTGCCGCCACAAGCACTTAAGAATAAACTCAGGGCGGTGATTGGTACAATTTTTTTCATGATTGCTCCTTTTGGTTTTCCATTGCTTGGTCGTAATGCGCGATGATTCGCTCGAGGTACTGCTTGAACTGGGCTTGTTCTTTGGGGTTAAGGGCTTGTAAAAAGGTTTGGTCAGCTTGGTTTAGCGCAGCGCGGCTTTGCTCGAGGTGCTTCTGCCCTTTTTTGGTCAGGGTGACATGATGAGTACGGCGATCTTCGGGTTTGGTTTGGCGTTCAACCAAGCCAAATTGCTCGAGTTCATCCACAATCCTGACCATGGTCGTGCGGTCTGTTTGGGTGCGATTGGCAAGGTTGATTTGGCTATCGGCTTGATTCTCGAGCAAACTCAGGATGGTGTGGTGTGGTGGTTTGATGCCTAACGGCTCGAGGGCAAGACTGACGTGGGCAGCACCACGCATGGCGGCTTGGCGCAGCAAGTAGGTTGCCCAAAGACGAAGTTTTGCGGGTAGCTGGTTTGGCGGCATAACTGATTATCAGTAATACTGATGATTTTGTCAAGTGACGGTAAAGAACCCCGTATTTTCTCGAGTACCTTTTATTAGCATTGAGAACATGCTGACCACCTGATTCGATTTGGTTTCAGCTACCGCTGCGACTCGAGTTGGCTGGCATTCGCTGCCCTGCCGATGGGCTTGGTGCTAATGCTTGTGGGCTATTTGTTTTGGGGCGTGGGCTTGCGGCGCTATGGCAGTACAGGTTCATGATGAAGTGGTGGCTTGTCTCGAGTTCATCATGATTTTTGGCAATAAAAAACGCGCCACATCTGGGCGCTGATAGTAATAATGGTACACCGATATGCAGTATTTGTCAAATCTATGCACTCGAGTTGTGCTAGACGGCATATAACCATTATCCAAGAACGTTGAATCGTAAAATTATTGGACGGATTTTTGCTGGCTCGAGTTTATTCTGCAAACGGATGTTGCTTGAAATCCACCACTCGAGGCTCGACCATAAAACAAGGGTCATGCGTGACTGAGACATCGCATGACCCCTTGACCAGAGTGTTTTAGGAACTGGCTTCGATCTTATTTTTGATCGTCTCGAGACCTTTGTCAAAATCATTTTGTGGGAATCCAAAGGCGTTCATGGTTTCTGCAACTTTATTGGCAATTGCGTTGGGCAAGCTGTAACTGAAAATCAATTGCACCATGGTTGCGCCGTCGTGTTCTTTGAAACTCAGGCTGCCTTCGCTTTTGACGTTTTCAACCTCGTTTTCATCGTGAATGCTGTTCCATTTAATCAATTCATTCTCGATGCTTTCGGTGGTTTTGGCATCAAATTCAACTTTGGTTCGCATTGGTCCGCGCACAACCCAATGGCTGGTGTCATCGCCAGTGCGTTTGATGGATTCGACGCTGCCGATGAATTCGGCGAAATTCTCGAAATTCTGCCAGAACTTATAAACTTGGGCGATTGGGGCGTGAATGGAAATGGACTTATCAATTGTAATCATAAAAACCTCAGCTCGAGGTTAAATCTCGAGCGGCTTTGAGAGTTCCGAAATGCTGGCGTGAACAGGGGTCGCTGTTGTTGCCCGAACCCGCGCAGCTCGCGGAGCGTTCAGATGATGGATTTATTATGCTCGAGACGAAAAACAATCACAAGGTACAGCGCTACAAAAATCACCTGACACATTCGACACACCTCATCTGTCACAATGAACTGAATGGCATCTTACACATCTTCTCGTGAACGCTCTTGGTTGGCTTTTAATCGTCGTGTGCTGCTGCAAACCACTCGTCCAGATATTCCCCTGCTCGAGCGGGTGCGGTTTTTTTCTATTTTCCAAAATAATTTGGATGAGTTTTTTACGGCTCGAGCGCAAGCCAGCCAGCAAATTGCCAAAGCCCCGAAAGCCACGGCGATGAGCAAGAAAATTTATTTGGATTACTTAGCCGCTGCTTCCGAGCAACAAGCCAAAGCCCTTGCGTTGCTCGAGCCAGTGCTGAAGCAACTCAAAGCCGAGGGGATTGTCCTGCTTGAGCCAACGGATTTGACCTTGGACGAACAAAACTACTTTGGGGCATACTTAGCCGAAACCATTGCCCCTGCTACTGATTTACTGCCTCCCGAAAGCCTGTCTAGCCTTGACTCAAGGGCGCTCTATTTGGCGGCGGGACTCGAGAACCTAGAAGCGATTATTCGTGTGCCAGACCGCTTAGCGCATTTTATTGCCGTACCGGGACGCGAGCATCATTTTGTGCGCTTGGAATCTTTGATGCAGTGGCGCAATGATTTGTTTCTAACCGAACCACGCCCGATGTTTGCGTTGCGCTTGACGCGCCGAGCCAACATTGAACTCAAAGGACAAATAGACTGGGAAGATGTAGCTCACGCCCTCGAGAGCCGTTTAGATGGTGGAGCCAGTCGGCTCGAGGTGCAAACAGGTTTCCCTTGGCTCGAGACAGCGCGAACAGCTTTGGATTTGCTGCCCGAAGAAATCAATGTTGCTTCAATGCTGGATTTACGCTGCTTTGACACGATTGCAAATTTGTCACTAAACAACCTCAAATACGAGCCTTTTGTGCAGCGTAAACGCACCAAGTTTCATACCTCACCGTTTGGTTTTATTGAGAAAAAAGACATGGCGTTGTATCACCCGTCCGACGATTACAACACCGTGGTACATTTTGTCGAAGCGGCTGCCATAGACCCCGAAGTCGATCAAATCAGGGCAACCCTTTACCGACTCGGACAGAACAATCCAATTGCCGAAGCGCTCTTGTTGGCAGCCAAAAACGGCAAGGACGTAGCGGTTTTTCTCGAGGGACGAGCGCGATTTGATGAACTCGCCAATTTGTACTGGTCTTTGCGTTTTAACGCTGGTGGAGTGCGGGTCTTGCCCTATCCTCAGGACTTAAAAGTCCATGCCAAAGCCTTGTATGTGCGGCGCAAGGGAAAGGGTTTTGTTCACCTTGGCACAGGTAATTACAATCCAGCCACAGGCAAACTCTACACTGATCTAAGTTTATTGTCTGCCAGTAAGCGCTTAACCAAGGATGCACTTGAGTTTTTCACGGCGCTTGAACAAAACCGCTTGCCTAAACTCGAGTGGATGAAAGTCGGCACGCAAGCCAGAGAAACCCTGATTGGCAGAATCCTCGAGGAGGCGCATCCGACAGGGCATATTATTTTGAAACTCAATCATCTGACCGATCCCAGTGTTCTCGAGTCGCTCGAGCAAGCGGCAGAAGCTGGGGCAAAGGTCGAGTTGATTATTCGCAGCACGCTGACGCTGATTCACCCGAAATTCAAAGCACGTAGTCTTGTCGGGCGTTTCTTAGAACATGCTCGTATTGCGGCGTTTAAGCGCAATGGCGATTGGGAAGTCTGGGCTGGCAGTGCCGATTGGATGCCGCGCAACTTTGAGAAACGACTCGAGCTGGTGTTTCCGATTTTAGATAAAACCGTGCGAACTCGAGTCTTAAAACTGCTTCATGCACAACTCGAGGATGATGTCAATGCCTTTACGCTGACTGCCAAAGGCACAGAAAAAGCCCATTGGGGTGGCAGCAAAGACTCACAGAAATTACGGCTGTGAGTCTTTGCTTACAGTTGCTCAGCCCATTTTGACAAACATCTGTGGTTCAACGCCAATCATGCGTGCCATCATCCAAATTTGTCCTTTGTGATGCGCTTCGTGCTGAATTAAGAAATCCACCAGCACCGAAACAGGCATTTCCCGCCCACCAAAAGCTGGCACAACTTTTTGTAGGGTTTCGTCAGTCATGCCACCAAGCATGGCTTGGGTGTCGGTTAAATTGGTTTTTAGGCGCTCGATGGCTGCGCTTAAGTCGCTACTTGGTTCAATTGGATCTGGTTTTATACCCTGCATGGTTTTGCCCATACGGACACTCGAGCCAGACAAATGATCAGCGAGTTTCACGAAATCCATTCCGCCGTCCCAAGCCTTGAAGCCAGCTTGCTCGGTAGGAATTTTCTCGAGCAGTTCAATCAAAGCAGCGCGGTGCATGGCAAACGAACGGGCATAATTTTTTCCAGTCATAGAACACCAGTCTACATGTTTCACCCAAGACACACGCCCTCGAGAACTCGAGTAAAGTAAAAGGCGTGTTTGAACGAATTACACCATTAGAAGCCAAAAGCCGCCTCGAGTCTGGCTCAGTCCTTATAGATGTCCGCGAGCAAGACGAATGGGATGCGGTGCATGTCCCCCAAGCCACACTGATTCCACTGTCTGAATTCCAAGCCCGTTACACGGAAATGCCTAAAGACAAAGACATTGTTCTGATTTGCGCTGGCGGGGTTCGTAGCGCCCAAGCCGCGCAATTCGCCGCGCAATACGGTTACACCGTGGCCAACCTCGAGGGTGGTATCAATGCGTGGATGGCACATGGTTTGCCTGTCGAGTAAAGGAGTTGTATGAGTGAAACCAGTTTATTACCCACCGAGGAACAAATTCTCGAGGCAATGAAAGTTGTCAAAGACCCTGAAATCCCCGTCAATGTGGTGGATTTGGGCTTGGTTTACCGCACCGTGGTCAATGATAACGGTGCAGTTGACATTGAAATGACCCTGACCTCGGTTGGTTGCCCTGTGCAGGACATGATTCGAGCCGATGTTGAACTCGCCCTGATGCGCCTTGAGGGAGTCAATGCCGTGACCGTGGATTTTGTCTGGACTCCGCCGTGGACTCCGAGCAAAATGTCCGAAGATGGCAAACGCCAAATGCGGATGTTTGGTTTTAACATGTGATTTGGTGATCAATATGAAAAAAGGTGGTTGATTTGAAATGATCCAAAGAATTTACGTCAATAACTTTAAATGTTTTGAGAATTTTGAAGTCAAATTGGCTGATTTTTCTTCTGCTTTGGTGATTGGGAAAAACGGTTCTGGTAAAACATCCTTTCTGCAAGTGATTGAGCTATTTCAAAAGATAGGTCGAGGGATTAATCGGGTTGGTGAACTTATTGGTACACAAGATTTTTCTTATGGTCGTACTGAAATGCCTATGCGTTTTGAATTTGATTTTTTAATCCGTGATATGCAGTTTAAGTATATGATTACTTTTGAATTGCCAGATAAGTTTAAAGAGCCACGAATTAAGGAAGAAGCGTTGCATTTGGATGGTCGTGCTATTTATTCAAGAAATCTTGCCCAGATCCAACTGAGTAAAAATTCCCAGTCTAATGCAACACAGTTCTCTCTTGATTGGTATTTGATTGCACTTCCTGTTATCCATCAGCAATCTGTTGACGATCCCATTTCGATTCTTAAGAGTTGGCTTGCTAAGATGATTATTTTTACACCCATTCCTAAACAAATGGACGGCAATTCAACAGGTACAACCCTTGAGCCAAGTAAGACAGGGAGTGATTTTGGCGAGTGGTTTACGGGTTTATTGGGAAGGTATCCTGCTGCGTATGCAACCATCATGAAGTATCTCGAAGGTATGATGCCTGACATTGCCGATTTTACGATTGAACCAATTGGCAAAAATGCAAAGTCGCTTTATGTTCGATTTTCAGTTGACAAAAAGACGTATTTCAGTACCGAATTTTCCCAGCTTTCCGATGGTGAAAAGTGCTTTTTTTTATGTGCTTTGGTGCTTGCAGCCAATCAACATTATGGACCTTTGTTTTGCTTTTGGGACGAACCTGATAACTACCTTGCTATTTCTGAAGTAGGCTTTTTTGTATCTGCGTTGCGTAAGTCATTCCAAAATGGCTCACAGATTTTTATGACTTCACATAACTCAGAGGCTATTCAAAAGTTCTCCAATCAAAACACCTTTGTTTTTGAACGTGGTAGCCACCTTGAGCCAACTCGAGTAAAAACACTGGCAGAAGCACATATTCAAGGTAACTTGATCAATGCACTCATTCGTGGCGATGACTTATGAGTATTAATAAGTACAGACCACATATCTATTTTTTGCCAGAAGATGATGCGACCCGTCAACTTGCCGTTGGCTTTTATCAAAAAGTACCCGATCAACGTCTCATTCAGATTCTACCGCCAGCAGGCGGTTGGACGGATGTTGTTGAGCAGTTTTTAGTTGAATATGCACCAACCATGCAAGATTTGGAGCATCGGTACGTAGTTTTGGTGATTGATTTCGATGGAGACGCAAAACGCTTGCAGTACATACAAAGCAAAATTGATCCGAGTCTGTTGAGTCGAGTCTTCGTTTTAGGCTCACTGCTTGAAGCTGAAAATTTGCGACGCGAAATTGGCAAGAATTTTGAAGTAATCGGTCAAATGCTTGCCGAAGATTGCGAAAATCAAACCAAGACTGTTTGGGGTCATCCACTCCTTCAACCGTTCGAGCATGAAATCGAGCGAGCCAGAAATACATTAGGTGCGTTTATCTTTTCTTAATTCGATTGGCAAAACCATTTGAATCTCGAGT
>JAAFJQ010000098.1 GCA_013298185.1 Deinococcales bacterium | reverse complement strand
TGTCGCCGCCTTCGGGTCCTAAATCCACCACCCAGTCAGCGGTTTTAATCACGTCCAAGTTGTGTTCAATTACCACCAGCGTATTGCCAGCCTCCACAAGTCGGTGCAGCACCTCGAGCAGCTTGCGGACATCTTCAAAGTGCAAGCCTGTGGTCGGTTCATCGAGAATATAAATGGTTTTGCCCGTGGCGCGTTTAGCCAGTTCCGAAGCCAATTTAATCCGTTGCGCTTCGCCGCCCGAGAGCGTGGTGCTTGGTTGCCCAAGTTTGACGTAAGTCAAGCCCACGTCGGATAAGAGCTGCAATTTGCGGTTGATGGTTGGGATGTTCTCAAAGAACTCGAGTCCTGCTTCAACTGTCATGTTCAGTACATCGGAAATGCTTTGTCCTTTGTATTTGACTTCTAAGGTTTCTTTGTTGTACCTCGCGCCTTTGCAGACCTCGCAGGAGACATAAATATCGGGTAGGAAATTCATTTCGATTTTGACCACGCCATCGCCGCCGCAAGCCTCGCAGCGTCCGCCTTTGACGTTGAAACTAAAGCGCCCAGGTCCATAACCGCGTTTACGGGCTTCTGCCGTGCGGGTGAACAGGTCGCGGATGTCGGTGAACACACCTGTGTACGTGGCTGGATTGCTGCGCGGGGTGCGCCCAATCGGGCTTTGGTCTATTTCAATGACTTTATCAAGGTACTCGAGACCATCAATGCGTTTGTAACTGCCGGGATTGGTTTTGGCGCGGTTGAGTTCCCTTGCCAGCACTGCGTGTAGAATATCGTGAATCAACGTGGATTTGCCGCTTCCCGATGGTCCGGTGATACAAGTCAGTGTGCCAAGTGGAATCTCGAGGTCAACGTTTTGCAAGTTGTGTTCTTTTGCACCGATGACTTTGAGTTTTTTGCCATTGCCTTTGCGCCGCGTCTCGGGGATGGCAACGAAGCGCTCACCGCGCAAGTATTTTCCTGTCAGGCTCGGTTCGCTCGAGGCAATGTCTTGGGGTGTGCCTTCGGCGATGATATGCCCACCGTGAATGCCAGCCCCGACACCCAAATCCAAGACCCAATCGGCTTCGCGGATGGTTTCTTCGTCGTGTTCGACCACCAAGAGCGTGTTGCCAAGGTCGCGCAGACGTTTGAGTGTGCCGAGCAAGCGCTCGTTGTCCTTGGGGTGCAAACCAATGCTCGGTTCGTCCAGCACGTACAGCACCCCTGTTAAGCCACTGCCGACTTGGGTGGCAAGGCGGATGCGTTGCGCTTCGCCGCCCGATAAGCTGTTGGCGCTGCGTTGCAGGCTCAGGTACTCGAGTCCAACGTTCTCGAGGAAAGCCAGTCTGGAAAGCACTTCGCGCAGAATCGGCGCAGCGATTTGGGCGTTAAAGCCGCTTAGCTCAGTCACTTCTTCGGGTATGGCATCGTGCAGTGCCTCGAGTTTGATGCCGTGGCGTTGGCGCAGTTCTTGTCCGACTTCAACCGCCGCTCCGTTTTGCATGGCTTCAAAAAAACGCTTCGCCTCGAGAACCCCAAGCCGTCCAGCTTCAGCGATGCTCATACCCGCAATTCGCACCGCCAGCACTTCGGGTTTGTACCTCGAGCCAGCGCAAGCCGGGCAGGGTTGTTCGATCATCAGCTCACCGAGTTTTTCGCGCATGTACTCGGAGTCGGTGTCCTTGTAGCGGCGGTCAAGGTTGGGGATCACACCTTCGTACTCGGCTTTGAAGCGAAAATCCTTGCCGTTGCGTTTATAAATCACTTCAAATTGACCTTTTAAGCCGTACAGAACAGTTTTTCGCACTTCTTCGGGCAGGTCTTTCCATGGGGTTTTCAGGTCAAACTTCATAAATTCAGACAGGGCTTTGAGGCGTTCCCAATAGTAAATCGTGTCGCCTTCGCGCCCTTTCCATGGGGCGATGCAGCCTTCAGCGATGCTCAGGCGGTCATCTTCAATCACACGGTCTGGGTCAAATTCGTATTTCACACCCAAGCCCGTGCAAGTCGGACACGCACCATACGGGTTGTTAAAACTAAAGTAACGTGGTTCCATGTCCTCGAGAACACTGCCACCTTCGGGGCAAGCGAATTTTTCACTGAACAATTCATCGCGCCCCAAATCGGGTAGGAAAATCCGCACCAAGCCCTCGCCTTTTCGCAGTGCTAGCTCAATGCTCTCTGAAATTCTGGCTCGGTCTGATTCGCGCAGTGACACGCGGTCAATGATTAAGTCAATATCGTGTTTTTCGTACTTCTCGAGTTTTAGTTTTTCGGCATCCTCGAGTTCGTAGACCACGCCATCCACCCGCACTCGAGCAAAACCTTCGCGTTTTAAGTCGGTAAAAATTTTGCGGTACTCGCCTTTGCGTCCGCGCACGAGTGGCGCGAGAATCATGGCTTTCGTGCCTTCGGGCATGGACAGGACGCGCTCGGTGATTTCTGATGGGCTTTGTTTGGAGACCACTTTTCCCGTTAAAGTGCTGTACGGCGTGCCAGCTCGAGCATAGAGAAGCCTTAAGTAATCGTGGATTTCCGTGACCGTGCCAACCGTGCTGCGCGGGTTATGGCTGGTGGTTTTTTGGTCAATACTGATCGCGGGGCTTAAGCCTTCGATGCTATCCACATCGGGTTTTTCCATTAGCCCCAAGAATTGCCGAGCGTAAGCGCTTAGGCTTTCGACATAACGGCGTTGACCTTCGGCGTAAATCGTATCAAATGCCAAGGTGCTTTTTCCCGAGCCTGAAACGCCAGTAATCACCACAAATTGATCCCTTGGAATAACAGCTGTGATGTTCTTTAGATTGTGTTCGCGTGCGCCGTGGACAATAATTTTATCATTCATAACCAAGCTCCAAGGTCACTCGAGAAAACGGGTTTCGGGCTTGAACGGGGCGCTGGTAACTGGCTAAAAAACGGACACTCGAGACAACGCGAAAGCATACCGCCTAGGGGGTCGCTATGTAAAGAGCGAAATAAGAGGACTCGAGTGCATAGATTTGACAAGTCCTGCATACTCGGATATACTTCTCAAATCAGCGCCCAAAAGAGGCGCGGTTTTTATTTTAACTCGAGCCGTTTCAAGACTTTTTCCAAGCCCTCGCCAATTCGCACCCGCTCGAGCGCCAAGCCAGCCACACGACAAGCCTCGTTCTTGGTGGCATCGAATTTCTGCTGCTTTTCGCTGTTGTGGCTTTTGCCGCCAATCTCGAGTGCCAAAAGTGGCACAAAATCATGGCTGAGAATCAGAAAATCAAAGTGCATGGCTCGAGCGAGATAGGTTTTTTTGACATTTTTTAGCGCGAGGTGGTGCTTGGTGTTAAGCTTGTAGCTGGTTTTACGCTGCTTGAGGAAGGGCTGTTGGTGTTATTGCTGGTCGCTGGGATTCTCGAGGCGGCTGGGCGTACCCGTGGGCGAAAACTTGGTCCAACTTCAAAGACAGCTTGCCAAGGGCGGTAAGCGGTGTACAGGCTTTCTGATTGCCCGTTGATGGTACGAACCACATTGACGTTATAACCATCCACGGCGTAATCCACTTGTTTTCGTGTTCCAGCTGGTAGGCTCGAGTTAAAAACGGTTTTGGTGGGTGGGTGCGGAGTACGACGCAAAATCCGAGCATTGGAAACGGCTACTTTACGACCATCAGAAGTACCCAGCAAAGAAACGGTCATGGTTGCGCCACTGGTGCTGGCTCGGACGACAATTGGACCCGGGGTGTTGTTGGTCATTTTCAGGTCTAAACTTGGGTAGTACACAGCCGCGTCTAAGCCCATCACATCGTCGTACCAGCGCACTTTGTAGCTGTGCTGGTTGCGTTCAACCACAGGCAATCCAGCTCGGTAAAGCGCAGCGAAAGCCGTCGTGCTGGCTTGGCAGACACCGCCGCCGACACCTTTTTGGGTACGTCCACCAGAAATAATCAGCCCTTCAACAAAGCCAGTCTCGGCACTGATTTCACCAACTGCGCCGTTAAAGCTAAAGACTGCTCCGGCTGGCACAACATAACCATCGAGTTTTTGGGCAGCAATTGCGGCGTTCAAGACCCGTTCGCGGCTCGAGCCAAAATAACGGGTGGTACTCGAGGAAAGCACTGTCAAAGTCTTGGGATCAGGGATGGATTCGGTGCTGACTTTGGGTTGACTGACCGCCACAGGCAACTGCACTTCGGGTAAATTCGGGTCTAGGATGGCTGTCGCCAACGCCTTCTTGGCTTCGGCAACGTTGAGCGCATACCCATCTTTTGAGGCACGGCGTACCAAATTTGCGCCTTCGCGCACATAGCGAGCATCTTGGGCAGCACGGTCAAAACGACTCGAGACGGCACGCAGTACATCGCCAATGGCTTTGTCATCGAGGCGCAAACCATCACGTTCAACAAAAAACAAATTAGCAACTTCGGTGTTGCTCAGGGTTCTCGAGAGGGCTGTACCCGCATTTGGAGTTGGGTACGCCAGCTTCAGAGGGCGCAAAAGGCTGTTGGCTTGGTTGGCTAAATCGGCTAAGGACGCAGCTTGAATCTTGGCTGGAACATCGGTGATGGTCAGTTCTAAATTCGTTAAAAGTGGATTGGCACTAAAGGCTTTGACGGCATTCTCAAAATCCACGCCTTGACCGTCTTTGTCCTCGCGGATGACGTACTTGTTTTCGGTCAGCACCAATGCCGCATCTTTGGGAGCAACCGCAAAAGGCGCAGCCAGGGATGACAGACGGTTGCGGAAAGTCTTGGGGTCTACTTTGGCAGCCAAAGCAATGTTTTTATTGCCAGCAAAGCGCTTGCCGATGTTCCCCAGCAAATCGCCATCGCGTCCAATCTGTAAGGCTTGCGCCACCATACCGTCGTAATCAATTCGCCAACCGAGTTCAGCTGCCTGAATCCGCATGGTTTGGTCGCCAGCCTGCACTGAAACCACAGGTGCGGGTAGTTTGGCATCACGCAAGGCTTGAACGGCTTCGGCTTGAGTCAAACCACCGACATTGACACCTGCGGCAGTCACACCGGGCAGGACTCGCTCGCTGTGGTACAACTCAAAACCACCCCAAGCCAAACCAAGGGCAGCCACACCCAATAAAGGCATCCACACTCGAGGACCCATGAGGTTCTTAACGACGACATTTTTAGCAGCAGATTGGCTCACGTTTGATTCACTCCAAGGCACAACTTAGGGTTTGTTGTAACACCACTCGAGACTCAGATTGCCACAACAACTTAAGACTCAGATTAGGGCATCAGCATAACAATGCAAGTGATGCAGCACACCCAACCTTAGTGTAGCAGGGTAAGAGGAAAGAGAAAAGGCTAAAGAGGAAAGTGAAAGCCATTTTACTTTCCTCTTTAGCCTTTGACCTTTAACCTAACTTTCTACCCTCCGCGCTCGAGCATTCTGGCACGACGCAAAGCAGTGAATACCACCGTTGGCGAGGCTGACTCGAGGCGTGTAAGGCGCAAACCCAAGGCTCGGGTTAGACCTGCTAAGCCCTCCAAGTGCGCTCCTAGGCGATCCAAGTAGCGTCGTCGTGCGGAGTCGTCCACCTCGAGCGAGCCTTTGCTTTCAGCGTCTTTGATGCGCCAAGCTCCTGTTGGAGGCTCGAGGTCATCTGGCGATAAGGTTTGCAGCCATGAGACATCAAAGCCTCGAGCGGTCAAGGCGGTCAGACCTGCACGAATCCCAGACAGTGGCTCGAGACCATCGGATGCCAGCAGCACCAAGCCCGGTTTCTCGAGCGAGAGACGGGTCAGACCTGTTTGCAAATCGGGGATGCTGCGTTCAAACCAGCCATCCAAGCGGGCAAAGGGCTTAGCGAATGCCAGCGCATTTTTAGCCACCTCGAGTTTGCTTTGCATTGAAGGGCTGGTGTCCAGCACCGCATACACTCGGGTGGCTCGCTCGGCAGCAAAGCGGCGCACAAATAATTTGCCACTGCGGGCATAGACATTCCAATCAATAAAGCGTGGTTCATCACCCGGTTCGTAAACCCGATGCTCGAGGAATTCACCACCTGAACCCGCTAAGCTCGAGCGGCGTTCACCTGCGCCTGTTGCCAAGGCTTTAGAAGCTAACCGATAACCGCGAAGCTGCATGGCTTACCCTTTGACCGTGGTTAGCACTTTCTCGAGAACATCAGCAACCTTCACACCCTCGAGTTCAGCTTCAAACGAGAGCAACATACGGTGATTGGCAACCAGTGGCAGCGCTCGTACCACATCCTCTTTAGAAACAAACGGACGAGCGTTCAGCAGCGCAAAAGCCCTTGCCATACCAAGCATGGCTTGAGCGCCACGCGGCGATAAACCATAACGCACCCGAGCATCGGTGTGCGTGGCTTCAACCAATTGCACCACATACTCGAGCATCGGCTGAGAAGTCGGCACATCGCGCACCACAGCTCGCAAGGCGGTGAGTTGCTCGAGTTCAAGGGCAGGCTGAGGAACGGCAGGTTCGCCCGCCTCGAGAATTTTCTTCAAAGTTTCAGGGCTAGGACGCTTAAATTCGAGCCGCGCTAAGAACCGGTCAAGTTGCGCTTCCGGCAGAGGGTACGTACCTTCCATCTCGAGCGGGTTTTGCGTGGCAATCACCAGAAAAGGCTTAGGCAGTTCGTGGCGTTCGCCAGCTATCGTGACCGCGCCTTCCTGCATCGCCTCGAGCAGTGCCGACTGCGTTTTGGGTGTAGCGCGGTTGATTTCATCTGCCAACAACACCTGAGCAAAAATTGGTCCACGCTGAAAACGATACTCGAGCCGCCCTTGGCTGGATTCAATGATTTGTGTACCCGTAATATCAGCCGGCATCAAGTCTGGTGTGAACTGAACCCGACGATAATCCAAATTGGCTGCCCTCGAGAAACTCGAGGCAAGCAAAGTCTTACCCAGTCCCGGAACGCCCTCGAGCAGCGCATGACCACCCGCCAAAGCCACGGCAATCAGGTTCTCCACCACCTCGGTTTGCCCAATGAGAACTCGCTCGAGACTGCTTTTGAGGCGCACTGAAGCACCATGCACCAAATCTACGCCATCTGCCATAGGACTAGGCTAACACCTGAATGCCAAAAAGAAGGTGACGTAGGTGTGACAAATTGGAAACCGATTGGCATAAAGCAAAACTGAGATGGGTAGCGTAGGAAGAACGTAAGCTCTCACGAACTCCCCAGCCGCGCTTCTTGACCCTAAGACGCACCTGACGGGCAGGGTCGCTTCGCTCGGCAGCCCCTTCAATGAAATGAAGGGGCTTTGTTCTTAGCCCTTGTCCTTAAGAACCCCTCTTTGAGGGGTCGAGCGAAGCGAGGGGGAGTTCGTGACTCATCGCGTTTTTTTGAAGTCATCCTTCAGAGAATGCCCATCGTGTGACAAATCTAAAACTCTGCTACGCTAAGCCCATGAAAGCCGTGACATTTCAAGACATTGGCAGCGTAGCTGTCCTCGAGACTCCAGAACCCGAAATCCTCGAGTCAACTGATGCGATTGTGCGCGTCACCCGTTGCGCCATTTGCGGCTCGGATTTGCATTTGTACCATGGTGATATTCCAATGATGCCTGGTGATACTTGCGGTCATGAATTCACGGGCATTATTGAGGATACTGGCTCGAGTACCACGCTAAAACGCGGTCAGCGCGTAGTTGGTACATTCCATACAGCTTGTGGGGCGTGCAATGCGTGTCAGCGTGGTGAATACCACCTCTGCTCGAGTGGAGCGGTGTTCGGTTATGGTCCGATTTATGGGTCGCTCAATGGTTCTCAAGCCGAGTTTGCTCGAGTTCCCCATGCGGATGTGAATTTGCGTCTCATCCCCGATGACCTTGCCGATGAAGCTGCGCTGTTCACGGGTGATATTCTGACCACGGCATTTGGAGCTGTTAAAAACGCCAAAGTTGGTGTGGGTAGCAGCGTGGCGATCATTGGTTGTGGTCCTGTGGGTATCATGGCAATTCAGAGTGCGTTGGCACTTGGTGCAACTCGAGTTTACGCGATTGACTTGCTCGAGGAGCGTTTGCATCTCGCCTCGAGCCTTGGGGCAGTTACCATCAATGGCTCGAGTACCGACCCTGTTGGGCAAATCCTGGCATTGACCAACGGCGAGGGCGTGGATGCGGTGATTGAAGCGGTGGGTGGTCCGCGCACAATTTTGCTGGCTTTTGAGATGGTGCGCCCCGGTGGTCATATTGCTGCCGTTGGCATCACCGCCGCGCAGACTTTTGAGTACCCACTGATGCAGAGTCTGATGAAAGACGTGACTTTCAGGATTGGCTTAGCCAACATCCACCGCGATATTGACCAGACTTTAGAACTGGTCAGAACAGGCAAAATAGACCCAACGATAGTGATTTCGCACCGTATGGCACTGTCCGATGCCGCCGAGGGTTATAAGCTCTTTGACTCAAGGGTGGCAAGCAAAGTGATTCTGATTCCATAAAAGCTGGTAAACTAAGAAATTATGAGTATTGCTACAGTTCGCTCCGAATTTCAAACTCGAGGTAACGATGTGCTGGATGTTCTCGAGGGCGAATATGCCCTGATTTCTCTATTGCCCAACACTGAAATTACCTTGCCTTCTGGTGGGGCTTTGCGCGTCTTAATCGAAGACCCGTTTGAAACCACCCTGATTCTCGAGGTTGCGGCTTGGCAAACAATCGAATCGCGTTACCCTGAAGCCGTTGCCAATCGGCATTACCGCGCCATTCGTTTATCCCAAGATTTTCCCCTCGAGACGGTGGGTGTGATGGCAAAACTAACCACGGCTCTCGCTCAAGCTGGGGTCAGCATCATGGCGTACAGCACCTTCAAAACCGATGTTGTTCTGGTGCGCGAGTGGGAGTTATCTAAGGCACTTGGGGCGCTGTGGGATTTGAGGTTTTGAGGATAAGGAAACCCCCGCCTTTTTGAGACGCGCTGTAGCTTCTCGAAGGTATTTGGTTACTTAAGGACGCTCATGATTGCGGCAATGATGCCAGCAATCAATGTCACAATCGCTGCCCAGAATTGTGCGTCTTGAATCGCCGTTTTGCGGTTTTTTCTTTGACGCTTGGCTGAAACTTGCGGTTTTAGCCGTTTTCTGTTACGCTTTTTGTGTCGGATATGAATCACCTCTTTTCTCGGAGGTAAATTACCCGCACCCTCTAGTCCAGGGTGCGGGTTTCTCCGTTAGGATACTCACCGACCCATCGGGGTCAACCATCAACCCTGAGAAGCTACGCTCAGAGCATAACATCTGCTATTTGCTTTGTGAAGTTACGCAAATTGAAGTGATGAACTCGAGAGCAAAACTAAAAAAACCTGCCCTTCGCCTTTCACCCTTTGCCTTCTAATATCTGATATACTACTTTTTATGCCCATTCCCGATGCCCCACCACTCGAGAAACGCTTGTTCCGCGAGGATGTGTACAGCACCATCAAAGATTGGATTGTGCATGGTGAACTTGCGCCGCTCGAGAAAATCCGCGATGCTGACCTTGCCTTGCAACTTGGGGTGAGCCGCACACCTGTGCGTGAAGCCCTGCGCCGACTCGAGGACGAGGGCTTGGTTGAAACCAAAGTCAATGCGTGGACTCGGGTGGCTGGGGTGGATGCGAGCCTTGCCAGCCGTGTTTACCCGATTTTGCGGGTTCTCGAGCCTTTGGCGTTGGAAATGGGTTTTGCCCATCTCGAGACTTGGGATTTGCAACAAATGAAGGTGTTGAATCAAAACCTCGAGCAATTTCTCGAGCAGGGTAGCGCCAAAACCGCCGCACTCGAGGATACAGGGTTGCATCATCTTTGGACGCGGCGTTGTCAAAATCCAGAGTTGCTTAGCATCATTGCCGACCTCAAAACCAATCATATTCGCCTTGAAATCCATTACTGGCAAGGCGGGAAAATGGCAGTTCAAAGTGTTGCTGAGCATCAAAAAATCATTGCGGCACTCGAGCAACAAGACTTAAAAACCGCCAAGCGAGAACTCGAGGCGCATTGGACGAGGGCTTTATCGCGTTGGGAAAAACGATGAAGCCTTGGCTGGTGCGGCTCGCGCCTTTGGTGTTTGTTTTGCTATGGAGTACGGGGTACATCGGAGCAAAATTTGCTTTGCCTTTGATTGAACCATTTACATTTCTATTGATTCGCTTAAGTATCGCCATGATTTTGCTGGCTGTTATTGCCACGATTTTTGGTCAGCCTTGGCTACAAAAACACCAGTGGAAACATGCTGGTGTGGCTGGGATTCTGCTTCACGCGGGGTACTTGGGTGGGGTTTTTACCGCCATTCAATTTGGTGTTCCTGCTGGACTGAGTGCCATCATTGTCAATTTACAACCTGTCCTGACCTCGAGTTTAGCAGCACTTTTTTTGCGTGAAACAGTCTCGAGTCAGCAATGGCTTGGCTTGGGCTTGGGTTTACTTGGGGTGTTCATGGCAATTTTTGAAAAATCAGTTGGCATCTTTGGACAAAGTATCTCGTTTTGGGGTGTGCTTGCTGCTTTTGTAGCTTTGTTCTCGAGTACCTTCGGCACCATTTATCAAAAGAAATTTGCTGGACAAATCCCGCTTCTGACGGGAACAGCCGTGCAGTACGCTGCCTCGAGCCTGATTTTTTTGGTTTTGGCTTTGGCTTTTGAAAAACAAGTGATTGTTTGGAACACCACGCTTTTTTTAACCATGTTTTGGTTTGTGGTGGTGATTTCACTTGGCGCGATTTTTCTGCTCTTGTGGCTGATTCGCCATAACAGCGCCACCCAAGTCTCGAGTTTGTTTTATTTGGTGCCGCCGCTCACAGCACTCGAGGCGTATTGGTTATTCGGTGAACAGCTCGGAGTTTTGGCGATTGCAGGATTGTTTTTAACCATGATTGGTGTTGCCTTGGTGGTGAAGGTATGAAAGAAAGTCTAACCACCAGCACTGTTTTGGCTGGAATTCTAATTGTGATTGTGGGTTTTACAGGTTCGTTGGTGCTAACGTTTGATGTGGCGGATAAAGCCAACTTATCCAGTGCTGAACTCAGTTCTTGGGTCTGGGCAATCTGCGTTGGCAGTGGCATCCTCAGCTTTGGTTTATCGTGGTGGTACAAGCAGCCTGTGCTTGCTGCGTGGAACACCCCGGGCTTGGCGCTTTTAGCCACCAGCCTTGGCAAGTACCCGCTCTCGGATGCCGTGGGTGTGTATTTGCTCTCGGGGCTTTTGATTGCTTTGCTTGGTGCTTTGGGTTGGTTTGACCGGGTCATCAAACTCGTGCCGCAAAACGTTGCATTGGCGGTGCTGGCTGGGGCGCTGTTTAAGTTTGGGCTTGGGATTTTCACCTCGGCGGCACTCGAGCCAGTGCTGGTGCTATTGATGGTTGTGGCATTCTTAGTTGCCAAAATAACAAAATCTCGAGTTCCAATGCTTTGGGCGCTGCTCATGGGTTTCTCGAGTGCCGCCTTACTAGGAAAATTCAGTTTAACTGGCATTCAACTCGAGCTTGCCCAACCAATGCTGATTGCCCCGACGTTTCATCTCGAGGCATTGATTGGTTTGGGGATTCCACTCACTGCGCTGGCATTGGCTTCGCAGAATGCTCCGGGCTTAGCTGTGATGCGTTCATTTGGTTATGACCCACCAACCAAAGGCGCTTTGGTGAGTACAGGCTTACTCAGTGCTTTGTTTGCACCGTTGCTTTCACATGGTTTAACTTTAGCGGCAATCACCGCCGCGCTCGGTAACAGCCCAGAAGCCCACCCAGACCCCAAGAAGCGTTATGGTGCTGGCTTGGTGGCTGGAGCAGTAAAAATTGTTTTTGGCTTGTTCGGTACAACCATTGTGGCACTCTTTTTGGCGTTGCCCAAACCTTTGGTTGCAGGTATGGCAGGCTTGGCGCTATCTGGCACGATTGCCAGTTGTCTCGAGGGTGCTTTTGCAGGTGGTAAACGCCGTGACTCGAGTGTATTTGCGCTGCTCATCACTGCCTCGGGTACAGAGTTTTTTGGCTTGGGCAGCGCTTTTTGGGGCTTACTGGTCGGCGCATTCGTGGCTGCCTTAATTGAAAAAAATCCCTCGAGTTGAATGGTGAAGCCTAGAAAAATTTACTGCTTTTTAGATTGCTCGCTTGGCGGCGGCGAACGCAAGACTTGCAAGCCGCGCACACCCATGACCATGATTAAAAGCCCAATGCCGCTCACTCCTGCAATGCCGTACCTCGAGTATGCCACCACAAGTAAAATCAGTAAGGTGATGATTGCCGAAAATGGCACACTGCCCAGCCGAACATACGGCTTTAATTTCAGCACCCGATGCAAGCCCATAAAGCCCAAACCACTGCCCATGGTGATTGCCCCAAGCAGTGGGTCAACCCCGTACAGCGCTCCTGTGGCTGGTGCAACCCCCTGCCCACCAACCCAGCCATGCCAAATTGGGTAACAATGCCCAAGCGCCACCACCGCAGGCACAAGCCACAGCCAGTCTCGAGCAAAAAAGTATACAGGCAGCGCTGCCAAAAAGCCTTTGAGGACATCGCCCAGAGCAATGCTCAGACCCACCTTCCAGCCGTAGCGCCGCACCATGCCGCTTGCTCCTGCAAAATCCAGCTTACGAATATCCTCACCTCGAGAACTCGAGTACAGCACCGAAAGACTGACGGCTGCAATCAAATAACAAGCCACCAGCGCTAAGCCTCGAGTCAGGATGTCCATGCCGTATTCTACGGCGAAAAATGACAAAAGAAAAAGGACGAAGGCAATCACTGTCTTCGTCCTTTTTCTTTCTTCAATCCCTACCTAGGAATTTGCAACTTCTGTCCAACTTTAATCAAATCTGGATTGCTCACACCACTGGCTTTGGCAATTGCGTCCACATGACTGGCATCGCCGTAGTATTTGACCGAAATGGCGCTCAGGGTATCACCCGGTTTGACCACATGGTATTCGTCTGGGAGGTTGACATAAGCGGGTTTCTTGGCTTCTTCGGCTTTGGCGGTTTCGACGGCTTTGGCTTTGGCATTCTCGACAATCTCGAGTTCGTCGGTCATAACACGGTTCGCGCCATTTTCTTGAGCCAACTTCACTGCCAAGTTAAATTCGTGTTGTGAATCAACTGCACCCTTTAGAACCACGCCGTCGCCGCTTTGCAACACAGCAATTGGGTCGTCGCGCAGTTCAACATCGGCTTGGAAGGCAGCAAAAACATTCTTGGCAAGGGCGTTCCGATCAATGGCTTCTTGAATCGTGGCTTCGTCCACGGTTTCGACATCGCTGGCTTGGGCTTCGGCTGGGGCAAGCACGGTCACGCTGTTCACATCTACTTTCTTAATGCCGTTAATGCCCACAGGCAATTTCTCGAGCAGGGTTTTCATGGCATCGTTTGCCACGACTCCATTCCAGTACACTGTGCCACCACGTTCGGTAAAGGTGATGGATTGATTGGCGAGAAATGGGTACTTCTTCATTTCGTCCTTGATGCTGTCGGTTGCGCTTTTACCAAATGGCCACATAATTGTTCCTCCTAGAGTATTGATGCTCGAGTTCAGTATAGCGCTTTTATGTCAGCTCGAAACCATCTGAAAGTATGGCAGGGTGGAAGGGCAGGGGAAAGAAAAAAGAGGAAAGAAATAACCTGATGATGCAGAGCATCTGGATGACTCGAGAGATAGAACATGATGAATAATCTGGATCACTCCAAAAATAGGGCATTCAACAAAAGTAGTGCCTCGAATCAGATGGCAGTGATTTGAAAATCGGTGAACCTGGCTTTGAAACCAGCTCGCTTTGGTGAACACGCCATCATGCCAATCTGTACAGGGTCGGTGGTTGGAAAATATGCGAGGCGCAGCATTTGGAAGTCTTGTCCATTGGTTGAATACTCGATTTTCACAGTATCACCGTGGCGCTCTAAGCGCATCCAAACCGACGGGGGTGGCTCGAGCAGTGGCAGAATGCTCCAATCGCTGAAATCCCTTGTGACCACAGCCGACATGCAGAGTTGATTATTCTCGAGTTCGATACCGGTTTTAATCCAGTGCTGGGTATCGGTTCGGAGCATCAGTCCAGCTTGGTCGTAGAGTTCGGTATAATCGCCTGAAAACTGTACTGTGGCTAGAAAATTCCCTGAAACCGTCTCGAGGTACGCATGACCATTGTCGGGTGTGAAACCATAATGCGT
>JAAFJQ010000097.1 GCA_013298185.1 Deinococcales bacterium | reverse complement strand
GCTTGATTTGGCTTGGGCTATTTGCTGGCTTGGTGGGATTTGCACAATTTCTGGTTGTGGCACGGCGACTGCCCAATCTGGTAGCACAGGTGGCTCGAGGGGTTGGGCTTGGTTGTCATCCCAGTCGACCCATGTGCCAACAATTCGCTCTAAGGCTCTACCAACACCAAATTTAGCAGCAGCCCTAACCAGTGCATCAGGGTAAGCCAGTTCTGGCTCGAGGGCAGCACTGATGGCTTCTTTGGTCACGCCAAGAATAGTCAGGCGACAAGCGACCCTCGAGCCGGGCAGGTTGGTGTAAAAGTCACTCCAACCAGCAGTGCCGACCACGGTATCTAGGCGCTCAGTCACGGTTTTGGCATTTAACACGGGGCGCACCAAGGCGCGGCGTGCATCTCTCGAGCGGCTTTCGACGCGCCACTCGATTTTGTCTTGGGTGAAGGCATGGGTCAGTTGTTCAAAAGCGGCTTGGCGCTCGAGCATGGCGCGTTCAATGTGTTGAATCCGCGCTGCCTCGAGTGGGTTGGGGGTGAGAACAGGGGCGTGAACTTCGACCACCTCGAGGGTTATGGCTTTGGCGATGCGTTCACGGCGGTCCTCGGCGCGGTCATTGAGGCTGGGGATTTTTGGGAATGGGCAGCCAACGCGCCCTGCTGTGGCTGGACACTTAAAATTGTTTTTCAAACGACACCAGCCGCCAACGGGGCTGAGATGGGCGCAAGTATGGTCGGGCATGGTCTGACTCCTTTGGTGGGCTATGAGCTATGAGCGATGAGCTTTGGGGTGGGTTGGGTGAAGGACAGGACTCGGGCTGGGAAGGTGCTTAGAAATTGTTGGACTCGGGTTGGCTTGGCGGTGATTGGTGTGGCTTGACCGTACTGCTCGAGGTAAGCGCGGGTGCTGCCGAGCCATGCCACAGCGAGGTCAGTGGCGGGGTCTTGGCGTTCTTTCATGGCTCGGACCAAGCGCGATAAGCGGTACTCGAGGTCGGAGATGGCTCCGATTCCGCCTCCGTTCTCGAGGTCTATCAGGGCGTTGTAAACAGTGGTGGGGTGAATGGATTGGGTTCTTAGGCTTTGGGCGATGGTCTCGAGTATTCGCATGATGTCCTCCGTAATGGGCTTAACGATTATGATTCTAGCATAATTCCGTCAAATCAGCAAGTCGGAGTCCCGATTACGTCTTGACCGAAACCAAATCTTATGCTAACCTCGTCATAAGCAGAATTGTCGTGGCGAATTTAGCAATGTAACAAAAGTTGCTAAGATCACGACAAAACTCGAGTCGGTGCGCCCAAGCGCTGCTAAACGCCAAGCAAACCAAACACCCTCGAGACAAGGAGGCACACATGAAACTCCACGAACGCCTGCGCGAACTCCGCTCCGAACGCGGACAACGCCTCAAAGATGTCAGCGAAATTGCAGGCATCAGCATCCCGTACCTATCTGACCTCGAGCGTGGACGCACCAACCCCAGCTTGGAAACCCTGCAAACCCTCGCCGCCGCATACGACATCACCGTACACGACTTGCTCAGCCCCGTCGAATTCTACGGCGAGCAGAGCGCCCAAGCCTTGCCAAAAGGCTTAGCCGAATTGGTCTCTGACCCCGTGCTTGGCGGACAAATCACGCCTGATTGGGTCTCGAGCCTCGCCCGTATTGAGTTGCGCGGCAAGCGTCCTCAGACGAAAGAGGATTGGTACGACATTTACCGCAATTTGAAGCGGATTCTTGAGTAAGGGCTGACGAAGGACGAAGGTTGAAAGACGAAGGCAAATACAGCGCCTTCGTCTTTTTTGTTTTGGGAAGGGAATATGTAGAAAAGGCGCAAGCTCTCACGCACTTCCCCAGCCGCGCTGCGCTCGGCAGCCCCTTCAATGAAGGGGCTTTGTTTTTAGCCGTTGCTCTTGACCTTGAACCCCCTCTTTTTCGAGGGGGTCGAGCGCAGCGAGGGGGGAGTTCTAAGGACTTGCGCTCTTTTCATTCATATTGACAAACATCAATATGAAGATGTATCCTTCTCGAGTGACTGCTTTGCTGCAACTCGAGCCACAAACAAACAACTCAGCCCTTGGTCTCGAGGGCGTTGCTTGGGTCTTCAAAGCATTATCCGATCCCACTAGACTGAAAATCCTGAGTTACCTTGCTTCAGATGCCGTTGGCTGCTGCGGTGATGGCATTTGTGGTTGCGATCTCGAGGATGTGGTGGGTTTGTCGCAACCGACCATCAGTCATCATATGAAGTGCTTGCAGTCGGCTGGTTTGATCAAGGCTCAAAAACGTGGGAAGTGGATGTATTACAGCTTGGATGGCAAGGGCTTTGCGGCAATTCAGGCTTACTTGCAAACGTGTTGTTGATTTTTTTTACCCCAACACATTGATGCTTTTCGATATAAGGAGAAGGTATGAACGAGTATTTGGTTTACAGTCGTCAAGAACACATTCAGCACGAAGCTCGAGTGGCGCATCTCGAGGAGTACAACTGGTTGGTTCTCTGGCAAAAAATGCTGCATTTGGTAAAGCCACGCCCTCAACCAATCGCCCTTATCAGCGCCGATGCTGCTTGCCCATGCTTGTTCTAGGAGAAAATATGCCAAACACAATTGCTGAACTCACCCAAGCCTTAGAAGCCCATTTTGATCAACCCATGATTTTTTCTTTGGGCGATGGGCGCGAAGTACCTGTTGGGTATCATGTTACGGAATTCAAAGCGGTCTCGTATCACACCGTGGATTGCGGCGGTCTCGAGCATCGTTTTGAAGAAACCGTGATTGAACTTTGGCGCACGGCACTCGAGTTAAACCGCGATTACATGAGCGCTGGTAAGTTTCTAAGCATTTATCAAAAAGTCAGTCCGAAAGTCCAGTTTCAACCAGATGCACCACTGATTTTTTTGTATGGCGCTCAAGGACAGCCAGCCGCTCGGTACGCGGTGCAGAAACTCGAGACTCGAGAGAACAATCTGATTGTTCACCTCGAGCCAGATGGTGTGCGCTGCAAAGCTGCCGAGCGCAAAGCCGATGCGGTTCTGGATTCGCTGCCTGTGGTTTCAGGATGCTGCACCCCGACCAACTCGAGTAAGGTCTGCTGCTGATGCTGCGCCAAGCCCGCCAAGCTGACCTCGAGATGGTGGTTAGTCACCTAAAAAACGCCAGTTTGGTTTTGTCAGGCATTGAAGAACACCTCGAGCATTTTTGGCTGTACCTCGAGGAAGACGTGTTGATTGGCACAATTGGACTCGAGGTTTATGGAGATGTTGCCTTGCTGCGTTCCGTTGCAGTTGCCAAAGAAAAACAGCATTTGGGCATTGGAAAAAAACTGCTCCAAAAAAGTCTCGAGGTTGCAAGAAGTCTAGGCGTGCTGCAAGTGATTCTGTTGACCGAGACCGCCAAGGATTACTTTGCTCGCTTTGGATTTTGTGCCATTTCTCGAGAAGATGTTCCACAAGCCGTCAAAACCTCGAGTGAGTTTCGTGGGGCTTGTCCAGACAGTGCGGCAGTTTTGTCGCTCTACTTGCCAAAAATTTGTCCTGCTCGACCTTAAGATGCAAAATTAGCCAACCGAAACTGAATACCAAAAAGCTACGTTTGCAATCAAGCAGCATACCAAGTTTGATATTCTCGGGTAAGCTGCTTGCATGAAAAGAATCATTGTCATGCTCACCGCCCTGATGCTTTTGATGGGTCAAGCCCAAGCCCAAGAATTTAGCGCTCGAGGAGGCTTTCAACTCTTGCTGCTACCCGCAGTCAACTTTGCCCTTGAGTACAACGAAGAAACTTGGGGTGTAGGCACTCGAGTTTCTGCCACGTATTTGGTTCTTTTTTTGAGGTTTCAAGCAAACGCTTATGTCATCGTGCCATTGATTTATGATTGGCAACTCTACATTGGCGGAGGCTACGCAAGAAGTTATTTTTTTCTTGGGAAACCAACCGATGAACTGCACGGCTTAATTGGCATTCGCTTAAAGCAAGGTTTTTTTGTTGAAGCCACCGGGGGATTGGCTTATGGAGAATCCTGCGTTCCTCCAGTTCCACCTGTCAATGCGGCTCAAGCAAGAACAACACCATGTGGAAGTTATGTTCCAACACGTTATTTTATTGCACAAGTGAACCTTGGTTTTTCTTGGAAGTTTTGAGTCATTGCTAGAAACGAATTAAAAACGATGGTTCAAGCCAAGTGAAAAGACTGACCAAGGATAATACTGAAACTGTGTGACATACATGTAATTGAGCGGTTTTGTTTCTAGTACAAGTCCCCAACCAGCTCCCAGTGCTACTTCCAAACCGAGTTGCAAATAAGTAAAAAACATTGGAGTTTGACCACCTGCCACTGCCGATGCTCCAATTCCAACTTGAACATTGCTGGCGTAAATGTCCAATGGTATGCGGTAAAAGCCTTCGATGCCAACAAAAACTGGAAACGGAGATGCCCCTCCAAATGTCACAACGGCAGTTAAACTAACAAACACTCGCATACCGAAACCACGATTGGGCGCTTCAAAGTCATACCCGTAAAACACAGTCACCAAGTCAAACAGCCCAACCCGTAATCCAATGCTTGAGCTTTGGGCGTTGGCTGTGCCAGCTAAAGAAAAAAGCGCTATAAGCACGATCACAATTCTTCGCATGATTCCTCCGCCTCGAGTATAACGTAGGTTTTAAGAATTACTTGAATATGCGTATTCCAAACCACGCCAAACGTGTTAAACTGCCAAGCGTGATGTCATTCTTCTGGACTGCCCTGACCACCCGAACCCCTCGCGGGGTCTGATTGCTTGGTGGGTGCGGCTCTGCTCGAGAATGCGTTTCCTTATGCCTCGAGCTCACATTAAACACTCTTTCTCGAGGTGAACAATGCAAGTATTTCTTCCTGATGGTAAAGCCCTAGATCTGCAAAACGGTGCAACAGCTTTGGATGCCGCATCGCTGATTGGTCCTAAACTCGCCGAGCAAGCCATAGGCGCTCGCGCCAACGGTAAACTCTGGGATTTACTGACCCCACTGCCCGAAGGCGCGAAGCTCGAGATTCTGACCACCCGCAAACCAGCCGAAGCGATTGACCTGATGCGTCACACACTGGCGCATGTCATGGCGCAAGCCATTCTCGAGGTTTACGGCAGTAAAGGCTTTGCGCGGGACAGCATTAAGATGGGCGTGGGTCCCGTCATCGAAAATGGGTTTTATTACGATTTTGACCTGCCTGAACCTCTGAAATTCGAGGAGCTGGAAATTCTCGAGAATAAAATGCGTGAGATCATTGCTCGAGACCTCAAGTTGAGTCGATATGAGGTGACTCGAGAGCAAGCCTTGGCAGAATTTGCTGGACGTGACCGCTACAAGACTGAACTGATTGAAGGGCTGCCCGACAACGAACCGATGACCTTCTACCGTCAAGGTTCAGAAGCCGATTTCACGGATTTATGCCGAGGTCCCCACATTCCGCGCACAGGTCTGATTCCGCCACATTTTAAGCTGACCGCCACCAGTGGCGCGTATTGGCGTGGCTCAGAGAAAAACCCAATGCTGCAACGCATTTATGGTGTGGCATTTGCAACCGCCGCCGAGTTAGAAAAATACCTGTGGCAACAAGAAGAAGCCAAAAAACGCGATCATCGTAAACTCGGCAAGGACATGGATTTGTTCACCTTTTCCGATGAGGTCGGGCAGGGCTTACCACTCTGGCTTCCCAAAGGTGCGTTCATCCGTAAGAAGCTCGAGGATTACATGTACGAAAAGGAGCAGGAGTACGGCTACGATTATGTGATTAGTCCGCACATCACCAAAGAAGCCTTGTACCACCGCTCTGGGCATTTGCCGTATTACGCCGATGGGATGTACGCCCCCATTGAAATCGAAGGCGAGAATTATTACTTAAAGCCGATGAACTGCCCGCATCACCACATGATTTTTGCGGCTCGTCCCAAGTCGTACCGCGACCTACCAGCCCGTTACGCCGAGTTCGGCACGGTCTACCGCTTTGAATTATCGGGCGCTTTGACTGGTCTGGCTCGAGTCCGTGGTTTTACGCAGAACGACGCGCATATTTACTGCGCTAAATCCCAAGTCAAAGAAGAATTTATCAAAGTCATCAAGCTCTTTGAAGAAGTCTACAAGGACTTTGGCATCTCCGATTATTGGTTTAGGTTATCTTTACCAGACTTTGAAAACAACCCCGAGAAATTCGGTGAACCAGGACCAAACTGGGATGAATCCATCGCTGCGATTCGCGCCGCCCTCGAGGAAACAGGGGCGCAATTCGTCGAAGGCATCGGTGAAGCCACCTTCTACGGACCTAAACTGGATGTGCAACTTCGCACCGTGGTTGGCAAAGAAGAAAGCATTGCCACCAACCAACTCGATTTCATTGTGCCAAGCCGCTTTGACCTCGAGTTCACCAATGCAAACGGCGAAAAAGAAACACCTGTGGTGATTCACCGTGCGATCATGGGCAGTTTTGACCGCTTCTTTGCCTTTTACCTCGAGCATACCGCAGGCAATTTCCCCGTCTGGCTCGCGCCAGAGCAAGCCAGAATCATCACCATTTCCGACAGGCACTTGGACTACGCCAAGCAACTCGAGGCGCAGATGAAACAACAAAAACTGCGCGTCACCGTAGACTCGAGCAGCGAACGAATGCAAGCCAAAATCCGCGATGCTGAAATTGCCAAAGTGCCGTTTATTCTGATTGTAGGGGACAAGGAAATTCTCGAGAATGCTGTTTCCGTGCGCGAACACGGCAAGGGGGACAGGGGCAAAGTCAGCACCACAAGCCTGATGAGCGAAATCCACGAACGGGTCGAAAAGCGGATCTAAATGATGAAGGGAGCAGTGCTTCCACACTGCTCCTTGCTCGAGGTTTTCTTGACACTGACTCAGAGACTTGCTGAAGTATTTGAAAAGGGATTTCGTGATGCTGGACGTTCTTTGTCCGACGATGAATACGCCTTGTATCTGATTCAAGATTTTATTCTCGAGTACGAAAATGGTGGTTTAAGCGGGTATCTTTACAATCGATTGCCTGACTTGGAGTTGATCCAATCAACCATCAATGCTATGAAGCGTTTTGGGCTTCATTCAGTTGCGAATTTACTTCAAAACGTCCTTGAACTATTCCAAGGGTATCAAGAACCTGAATCTGTGTTGACTTGGCGAGAGTTGAAAAAAATTTATGACCCAGAAAACCGTCTAAACCAAATCGTGAAACTAATCGACCAACTCAAAAACTATGGTTTAGACGATTTGACTAGCTAACACTTCAAGGCACGGCTGCCATGACTCGAGCAGGTCCACCCGAGGCGTTCTCAAAGCGTGGAATACCAACAATCAGCGTCGCACCTCGAGCGGGAACATTGCCCAAGTTTGCTACATTCTCGAGACCGTATTTGCCAGCACCCAAGACATTGACATGGGTCTTAAAAGCACTTGCTGCTCCAAAATCAAGAGAAAGCGTATCCACGCCAATGCCACTGATTTGCCGTGATGTCACCAAGAATTCACTAGCGGCTGGCGAGAATCCCGGAAAGTGCATTGTGCCGCCAGCATCAGCGTTTAAGAAGGCTTTGGGGTCACTGGCTCGAGCCGCCCAGCCTGAGTTCATCATCACAAAGGAATTGGGGAGCAAACGCCCGTATTGTTTTTCCCATGCGACAAGGTCGTCTATGGTGACTTCAGCATCAGGGTTTTTAGCGGCTTTCTCGGAAATATCGCAGACCGCCAATGGCACAATGAAATTCTCAAGAGGGAGTTTTTCTGCGGTTGTACCACCTTTAATGAAATGAGCTGGTGCGTCCATATGCGTGCCAGAGTGTTCGCCATAAGAAACTCGACTCAGGTAATAACCATCTTTTTCGACTGTTACCAACGTATTTGAAGTCATGGGTTCACCACCAGGAAACAGTGGAAAACCGGGATTCAACACATGACTTAAATCCACCAAATTGCGATAAACAAAGCCTTTTTGCCTTGTTTGAGCCTGAGCTTGGTTTGCTCCAAGCAAAGCCGTGCCAGCCACGACACTGCCGCCCATTCGCATAAAGTCACGCCGAGAGATTTGAGCCTGAACGTACTCCATCACTTTAGGTGTACACATACGACCTCCTCGAGATTTACTGCACCTCGAGTATACACAGGAACAGAGAAAAGAAGAAAGAGGAAAAGAGAAAAACATCACCCATCGGCGGACACACCGTACCTACCGTCAAAGCATGAAATAGCAGTACAGGAAGGGGCTGGATTGCTTCACTTCGTTCGCAATGACTGGGCTTTTGCTTTTGTCATTGCGAACCGAGGGACGAGGTGAAGCAATCTCTTGAAATCCCGTTTTTTGGTCTATTACTTTTATTCAATCATCGGCGGACACGTCGAACTTACCCTCAAAGTACGAAATGGCAGTTCAGCACAAGGTTTCTATGTCAAACCGTAGGGGCGAGGCATGCCTCGCCCGACGTGAGCAACCCATTCTTTAGGATATTTCAGGCTCGTTTACCCAGCAATAATGGCAATTCAGTTTCTAAACTGCGATTCTCGAGCTTAAAGACTTGGTTCACCGGAGTTGGGTCAGCCGTGTTACCAGCTTTGAGCATCGCATATTGATGCGTGGTGATTGGTGCGAGCGAACCTAGAATTTGCATCATTGGTACAGCAATGTCCATCAGGAAAATCGGCGCTGGTATAAGTGGTTTGTTCATCCCAAGGGCTTTCATCTCGAGTTGCAAGAGTTCCTTGAAGGTGAATTCCTTACCACCAACCACATCAAAGACCTGCCCGATGCTCGAGGGAATGTCCAGCGCTTGGGCAAAGCATTTTGCCACATCACCAACCCAGACGGGGCGGAATGGGAAACTGCCATCACCGATTTGTGGCACGATTGGGGCGCTCGAGACGAGGTTTTTTAAGACTCGCCCGAAGAAATCATCGCCTTCGCCAAAAATCAGGCTTGGGCGAAAAATCGTGTACTCGAGACCACTGGCACGCACCAACTCCTCGGCGGCGAACTTGCTGCTCGAGTAACCACTCATCGCGTTAGCGGCTGCACCCAAGGCGCTCATGTGCAGGTAGCGTTTGACTCCTGCTTTTTTGGCTGCCTCGAGAACGTTTTTTGTGCCATTCACATGAACATTGGCAAAGGTTTGGTCTTTGTGTTCGGCGATGATCCCAACCAAGTGAATCACCACTTCTGCTCCGGCAAATGCCACATCCAAGTTGCGTCCTGTGGAGACATCACCGCCAATGTAATTCACGCCATCAAAGGTTGGCAGGGTTTTGCCACTGGCGGTGCTGGATTTATTGCCGCTCCTCGAGATGGCAGTAACGGTATGCCCCCGCTCGAGCAGTTCTCGGACGACATGATGCCCGACATAACCTGTTGCGCCTGTGACTGCGATTTTTAGTCCTTGACTCATGAAAGAAGTCTGACGCGAATCGGGGAGGTAGCACAACACGCGAGGATACAGTTTATTTAGCTTGATGGATGACTTCCAAAAGGAATCTGCAATTCAATCCGAGTCAGATTTGATTGTTCAGAATGAATGTGATACACCTGTCGAATGGCATCGGTTGCTTTGTATTGGTGCTGCTCAAGCCAAGCGTGTAAATAGGTAAACGCTTGCATCATTCCATCATCGGCGTAGTGACCAACGTACTCGAGGCAAGCTGCCATTGGCACAGGCTCGAGGGTTTTGACGATGGCATACTTAAATTCTCGAGCTTGCTGAATTGGATGTATCAGTTCTGGGATTGGATACTCGTTGCTCTCATGCCAGAAAATACTATGTGGCACGGGTTGTACAGTCTCGAGATTGAGGTCTGCGATAAAAACCTCAATCAGTTTTGAAATGTCCTGACCACCTTCCGGGAATTGCAGCACCAGACTTTGATTTTGCAATGATGCCACCAATTGGCTTGGTAAGGCTTTCACTTGAACTTCAAACATATATTGCTCCTTGGTTAAACGCTGCAAGTACACCTCGAGGCGCTGCAAACGCGCTTGCTCGGTTAGAATTCGTTGCTCGAGCAGGAGCTTTTGTTGCTGCAAAACAGGTTCAAGTTTGGGTTCCGCAATCAGGGACTTGATTTCCTCGAGTGAAAACCCAAGGTCTTTGAAGAGCAGTATTTTTTGCAGCACAGGAATTTGCTCCGTGGTGTACTCGCGGTAAGCGGTTTGGTCATCCACCTTGGCAGGTTTCAGCAAACCTATTGAATCGTAATGCCGCAGCATTCGCGGACTGATACGGCAGATACGGGCGATTTCGGATATTTTCATGAGCGCTCAAAGCACAGTCTGCACCTTGACACGTTGTTAAAGTCAAGTGGTTTGCAAGAACTGCTGCACAGCTTGCTCGAGGCTGATGGTTTTGGTATTGATGGCTGGCAAGTATTGCTGCAAAAACCCGTGCAGAATATTCTTGGAGTGGATCAGCTCGAGTTTGAAGATATGCCCTAGAACTCCGATTTGGGCAATGTAATCCTTGTTAAACTCTGCCAAAGCCGCCTCAAAATTGTACGGCACAAACCTTGGCTCGAGACTCCAAGTTTGCTCTTTGGTCAAAATCGCGTATTGTGCTTCCCATCGTCCACCAAGTGGTAATCCAGCCGACTCGAGACTCCAGAGTTGGCGTTCATCCCAGTTTTTCTCGAACCAACGGTGGTTGTGTCCTCGGACGATATGGTTTTCAGTCGTCCCTTCAAACATCAGGCGCAGGTCATCGGATGGCGTTTCTAAGCGGATGGTTTCTGACAGGCTTCTTGGCGTTGCATGGGTCAAGAGCAAATCCGAATAGCTCAAGATTTTTGGTAAGTTCTGCATCGTCTCGAGTTGGCTTGGCGTGAACTGCGCTCGAGTCCAGCGCACGGTTTGAAAGCGTTCCTCCTCGAGCGTTGGGTTTGTGCCAACCGAGTACACATATTCTTCGTGATTGCCTTGCAGCACAGGGCAATTCATGGTCATTACCAATTCAAAACAGGCTCTCGAGTGTGGGTGAATGTTGACCAAATCACCCAGGAAAACAATTTCATCCACGCCTTGTTTGGTCACATTCTCGAGTATCGCCTCGAGTGCGTGCTGGTTGCCGTGAACATCTGATATGACTGCGATTCGCATCTGCTCGAGTTTACCGTTTTGTGAGCTGCTAACGGGCGTTTGTTGATTGAAATAATTTTCACATTCGACTAAACTTGTGATATGAGGCTTTTACAGAATCACAAAAAAGCACTGCCCAAAATCCTGATTCTCGGCGCTGGATACGCAGGACTGAGCGCCTTGCATGGCTTGAAGCATCAAAAGCAGCACGTCACTTTGGTGGATCGTAATCCGTATCACACGATTGTCACCGAATTACACGAAGCTGCGGCGCACAACCGCGATGTGACCTTGAATCTCGAGCCAATGCTGAACGGAGCAGAATTTTTTCCTGCCAAAATCGAATCGGTCAACTTGGATGCTCGCCAAGTACAAACCTATAACGGTTTACTCGAGTACGATTTTCTGATTTTGGCTCTGGGCAGCAGCACCAATTTCTTTCGGATTCCGGGTTTAGCCGAACATGCCCTTGAACTCAAAAGCACCGAAGATGCCAACGCCATTTATGAACAGTTCACTGTGATGCAACACTCGAGCCAGCCAAAGCAGCAAATTGTGATTGGCGGGGCTGGTTTAACAGGCGTGGAACTTGCCACGGAATTAGCCAGCCGTACAACCACAAAAATTCAGATTCATTTGGTCGAAGCAGGGCAGCACATCCTGCCATCCTTAGAACCCAAATTGCGTGAACATGCACAGCAAAACCTGATGGCTCGAGGGGTCAAACTGCACCTTGGGCAACGCCTCATCAAAGCCGAAGCAAGCAGCGTCACGCTCGAGAATGGTACGGTTTTACCCAGTGCCATGACCATTTGGACAGGTGGGGTTCAAGCCACCGATGCCGTGAAAGGGCAGCACCTCGAGAAGGGTATGGGCAACCGCTTGGTGGTTGACTCGCAACTCGGCTTGAAAAACTACCCCAATGTCTTTGTGGCTGGCGACATGGCATTGGCGCTGGATTCACATGGCAAGCCAGTGCCAACCACAGCCCAACATGCAGGGCAGCAAGGCAGCCTCGCGGCACACAACCTGCTGGCAACCCTGCGCGGGCAGGCTGCTCGAGCTTATAAGCCCAGCACCCTTGGCGAATTGGTCAGTTTAGGCGGATGGCTTGGCGTGGGATGGTTACGAATGCCGTTTGGACAGCGGCTGCGGCTGCTAGGTGTGTTTGCCAGTCTGGTCAAACGCGCCAGTGTTTGGAAACACACCATTGCTGCTCGAGGCTGGTTGTAATCAGATCAGAACGCCGTCCACTTCTGGCTCGAGGCTGCGCTTTGAACGGTGCGTTCAATGAATTTCACACCTCGAGCGCCATCTTCAAGGGTTGGGAAATCGCCTTCGAGAGCAGCCAAGGCTCGTCCCTCGAGTTTGGCATGAATCGCTTCAGCAGCACCAACGTACACATTGGCAAAGGCTTCTAGGAAGGCTTCGGGGTGTCCTGCTGGTAGTCGGCTGGCTTTTTGAGCGGCTGCACACAAATACGCCGAGCCTCGAGTCAGGATTTGACGCGGTGCATCAAGTGGATTATAGACAATGTAATTTGGGTTTTCTTGATGCCATTCAATGCCGCCTTGTGTACCAAAAACCCGAAGGCGCACATCGTTTTCACCACCGATTTGAATTTGGCTGGCAACCATCACGCCTTTTGCTCCACCAGCAAAACGCATCAGCAAATTCCCATCATCGTCGAGTTGGCGTCCTTCAACAAAGGTGGTCAGGTCAGCACAAATGCTTTCCAACTCGAGACCCGTCACCGTAGCAACCAGATTCTCGGCATGTGAGCCAATGTCGCCAATGCAGCCAGCCGCGCCGCTACGGGCAGGATCGGTACGCCAATCGGCTTGTTTCTGCCCTGATTCCTCGAGTTTGGTAGCGAGCCAGCCTTGGTTGTACTCAACAATGATTTTACGAATTTTGCCAAGTTGCCCTGAACGCACCATTTCTCGAGCATGTTTAATCATGGGATAACCCGTGTAATTGTACGTAACAGCAAAAACCACACCGCTTTTCTGCACAGTGGCAATTAATTCTTCGGCTTGGCTCGAGGTATGCACCAACGGTTTATCGCAGACAACATGAAAACCAGCCTCGGCAAAGGCTTTGGCAACCGAGAAATGCACATGGTTCGGCGTGACAATACTCACCACATCAATGCGCTGCTCGAGCGGCAGTTTTAATTCTCCCTCGAGCATGTTCTGCCAAGTGGCATACGTTCGGCTTTGATCTAAGCCCAAATCCTGCCCAGATAAAATGGCTTTTTCGGGGTTGCTCGAGAGCGCTCCTGCCACCAGTTCATAATGACCATCAAGTGCCATGGCTTTGCGGTGAACCGCGCCAATAAAAGCATCGCGTCCACCACCAACCATTCCGTAACGTAATTTTCTTGGCATAGAAACTCCTAGAGAAAAGAGGAAAGAGGAAAGAGGAAAGTAAGAGCTGAACTTGTTTTAACCTTTGACCTTTGACCTTTAACCTTTTTCCTGCTCTTTCTCAAACGCACTGTCAAAAGCTCGAGCTGAGGGTTTGAAATCTAGTTTTTTGCAAAAAGCAGCGCTTTCGGTTGCGCCATGAACCCTGTCCATGCGGCTGTCTTCCCATTCAACGCTGAGGGGTCCTGCGTAGCCAAGATCGTTTAATGCAACAATGATTTCCTCGAATTTGATGTCGCCGCGTCCGACGCTACGAAAATCCCAGAAACGCCGATGGTCAGCAAAACTGGTATGACCACCAAAAACACCGACATCACCATTACCATGACCCCACCAAACATCTTTCATGTGAACATGAAAAATCCGAGAAGCAAAAACCCGTAGGAATTTCACGTAATCCACGCCCTGATACCCCAAGTGGCTTGGGTCGTAATTAAAACCAAAACGCGGATGATGCTTCAATGCCGCCAATGCACGTTCTGAACTGGCAATATCAAAAGCAATTTCGGTTGGGTGAACCTCGAGCGCAAAATTGACATTTTGTGCTTCAAACACTTCGAGAATCGGCAACCAACGCTTGGCAAAATCAGTAAAACCAGCTTCCCAATAGGCTTGGCTGGTTGGTGGAAAAGCATACAAACTATGCCA
>JAAFJQ010000096.1 GCA_013298185.1 Deinococcales bacterium | reverse complement strand
GAACGGGTGGTCAAATGGTTCTTTGGGCAGTACAACACGGCGACCAATACCTTTAACTAAAAATCTTGGCTGACTCGAGGGTGACACGCCCTCGGGTTTTTTGCGGTAAACTCGAGGGTATGAGTGCAACCTATCGTCGTTTGGGCAATTCTGGCTTACACCTTTTTCCACTTGGGCTTGGTACAATGCAGTTTGGTTGGACTTGCGATGAAGTTCGTAGTTTTGAAATCATGGATGCGTATGCGGCAGCAGGTGGGAATTTTATTGACACCGCCGATATTTACAGTGCTTGGGTCGAGAACAATCCCGGCGGGGTTTCCGAGGAAATCATTGGGCGTTGGGTCAAGTCTCGAGGCAACCGCGACCAAATGGTGCTTGCCACCAAGGCTCGAGGCGCGATGGGGCAGAATTTTTCGATGGGGCGTAACACCATCTATCAGCGCGAGGGTTTATCAAGGCGTTGGTTACTGAAAGCCTGCGAGGACAGCTTAAAGCGCTTACAAACCGATTACATTGATCTGTACCAATTGCATTGGGTGGACACCGAAACACCAATCGAAGAAACCTTGTCGGCTTTAACCGATTTGGTCAAAAAAGGTTATGTGCGGTACATCGGTTGTAGTAATTTCAGTGCCTGGCGTTTGATGCAGGCGCTCTGGGCTTCGGATAAACATAATTTAGAAAAATTTGTCAGCATTCAACCCGAGTACAGCCTGGTGCAACCCATTCGAGCCAATTTTGAACGCGAACTTTCTAAGGTCTGCCTCAATTATGGTATCGGCGTTGTGCCGTACAGCCCATTAGCGGCTGGTTTTTTGACCGGTAAGTACCGTCGTGGTCAACCCCTGCCCGACAGTGTTCGAGCTGGTGGTATTGGCTCGAGCCGCATGAACGAACAAAACCTTGATTTGGTGGAAAAATTGGTGGAAATCGCCGCCAGTAAAAACACATCGGTCACTCGAGTCACCTTGGCTTGGATGCTGGCTCAGCCGTTTATGACTGCGCCGATTGTTGGAGCAAACAACACCAAACAACTCGAGGATTCATTGGGGGCAACAGATGTTGTCTTAAGCGCCGAGGAGATTCAGGCAATTTCCACCGTTTCGGATTGGACTCGAGCCAGAACTGACCTCGAGAATTAAGGCTTAGACCGATGACCATGAAACTGATGGGAGCAAATCGTTTGTTGCTGAACACGCTGCTCGAGCAGGATTTGCTGCAAGAAGCCGAAGTGCCAGAATTGCTTGAGCAGTTTTCTCGGGCTGGTGGGCGCTTAGCTGATTTCGTTCTTGATTCAGCGATTTTATCTGAGTTTGAATTGCTGCAATTCTACGAGCAGAAATACGGTTATAAAATTGCAAATTTTTCAATGCTCGAGCGCATTGACCCTGAAACGATTCGGGTTATTCCAGCCAACTTGGCGCAATTACAAATGGTGATTCCTTTCAAAGAAATTGGCTCAGAACTGCATTTGGCTTTCCTCGAGCCTCCAGATTTAGCTGGAATCCAAAGCATGAAAGGCTTGGCAGGGCGTGAAGTGGTGGTTTACCTCGCACCACGCGAGGTGCTGCGTTGGGCAATTGCCAAGCATTATCCAGAATTGTATTTGACCCCAGCCGACCCAAGCAGCCTGTCTGATCCATTCGAGAATCGTATTGGCTACCGCTTGATTGCCGAGGGGCTGCTGACCCGTCAGCAACTCGAGGAGGCACTGCTCGAGCGCACCCCCGGTAAGGCAGGGCGCACAGGCGAATTGCTGCTGCGTATGGGTTACATCGCCGAGGATGACTTGTACCGTTCTTTGGCAGCCCAATTAAAAATTCCATTTGTGAAAATCCCACCCGAGTACCAAATTCCACCCGAAGTGGCAAGGTTACTCACCCAAGCCGAAGTTCAGCGGTATCAATGTGTGCCAGTCTTTGCCGACGAACAAAGCATCACCATGCTCAGCAGCGAGCCAAGCGTGCTGCCTGAACTCGAGGTTTTATTTAAGCGCAACCTCAGTTTGATGCTTTCAACCCCAACTCAGATTAAATTTCTCAGTCGGCAACTCGAGCCAGATGTTCCACCATTGCTGCGGGTGCTTGGGCAACAAGGCAAACTTGGTTTTGAAGACCGAGCTAAAGTCCTAGAAGCCGCACAAGCAAGTAACCTCGAGCAGGTGCTAGAACAGCATCTGGATTCAGCTACCCTCGAGTTTGCACGGCAGAGTTTACCCAGCGACCAAGTCATCCCGATTTCCGAGCCTTGGGAATTGTCATTTTCAGGGCGCTTAGCCCATACCTTAGCCGAGCAGCTTGGGGCGACTTATGTTGACCCAAACGAAGACCCGCCAGATGCCAGTTTGCAACACCTGATTCCCGAAAAAATCATGCGGCAGTATTTGTTGTTTCCGTATCGCCAAACCGACCAAGGCTTACAAGTCTTGATGACCGACCCACGCAATATCTTTGCCCTGAACGAACTCGAAGCCCTGCTCGAGCAACCGATCGAAGCAGTCATGGCAGACCGCCTTGAAATCGAGCGCTTCATCGAAGCCGCCAGTCAACTTGAGCCGATTGAGCTTGAAGAAATCGTGCCAGTTTCCGAAAGTCTCGAGCAAATGCTGCGCCGCTTGATTCGAGATGAACTGAAAGACTTTAGAATTAAACTGCTCGAGGACTTAAGAAGCTAGGGTGCATCTCACCATGTGTGGATTTTTCGATGAAATGCGTCTATGACGTTACTTGTAGAGGCGAGGCATGCCTCGCCTCTACGGCGGAAACGGTTTTTCCACACCACTTGAGATGCACCCAGAAGCTAAAACCATTTGCGCTGACTTAGAATTTTGGGTTACAATTTCTTTGTTCGTTGGTCAGCAAATTCAACTCGAGGCGGGATAACTGCCTCGCGGTTTTGTATAGCACCAACGCAGCTTGGAGGGAAACATGAGTCAACCAAACGATCAGCAGCAAATCAGTGAAGATGTCAAAGTCCTCAACAGCATGGGTTATGCCCAAGAACTCGCCCGTCGAATGAAATCGTTTAGCAACTTTGCGATTGCGTTTTCGATCATTTGTATCTTGTCAGGCGGAATCAACTCGCTTGGGCAAGCGATTGGTGGGGCTGGCGGTGCAGCCATTGGTATTGGCTGGCCCATCGGTGTGGGCATCAGTTTCTTGTTTGCACTTGGTATGGCACAAATTGCCAGTGCATACCCAACCGCAGGTGGTTTGTACCACTGGAGCAGCATCCTCGGTGGGCGTGGTTGGGGCTGGGCAACGGGTTGGCTAAACTTGCTCGGTCTTGTCACCGTGCTTGGCGCAATTAACGTTGGTACTTTTTTCTTTTTTATTGGTGCATTTGGTTCAGCCCTCGGACTTGAGGGGAATTTAACCACACAGATTATCTTTTTGATTATCCTAACTGGTATTCAAGCCGCCGTGAATCACTTTGGGATTCGTTTAACCACCATGCTGACTGATTTTTCGGGGTACTTGATTTTCGCTGTGGCGATTGCCCTGACTTTGGCACTGATTATTTACGCGCCAACTCGAGACTTTGCGCGGTTGTTTACCTTTACCAATTACTCTGGAGAAGCTGGCGGTAATGTTTGGCCCAGTTCGGACTTAACCACGGTTTTTTTGCTTGGTTTGCTGCTTCCGATTTATACGATTACAGGTTATGACGCTTGCGCTCATGTCTCCGAGGAAACCGTTAATGCCCAGCGCTCTGTGCCGAAAAGCATCATCTCGAGTACCTTATGGTCTGGGTTGTTTGGTTACATCATGCTTTGTGCTTTTGTGATTGCCATTCCCAACATGGATGAAGCTGCCAAACAAGGCTTTAACGTCTTTTTCTATGTGCTGGGAACTGTTGTGCCAAGCGGCATCCGTGAAGTCTTGTATGTTGGTGTGTTTCTCTCGCAATTTCTTTGTGGTCTAGCCACTGTCACCAGCGCCTCGAGAATGATTTTTGCCTTTGCCCGAGATGGCGGTTTCCCAAGTATCTTAAAAACCATTGATAAAACCTACCGCACCCCAGTTCCAGCGATTTGGGCAGCTGGTATCATCAGTATTTTGTTTACGCTGTATGCACCGGTTTACACCACAATTGTCACCATCTGTGTGATTTTCTTATTCCTGAGTTATGCCATGCCAATTGCTGCGGGTTTATTTGCATACGGCAAATCATGGACAAAAATGGGACCATGGGACATGGGAGCCAGTTACCGCATAGTCAGCGTTGCAGTGATCATCGGAATTGTTTTTATTTTCATCATCGGGATTCAACCACCCAACGACAAAGCCCTTTGGGTCACACTTGGTTTTTTTGCCCTGCTGCTTGCAGTCTGGTTTGCCCTCGAGCGCAACCGCTTCACTGGACCACCAACCGGGGCTGAAATCGCCAAACGTCAAGCCGAAATTAAAGCCACCGAAAAAGCCTTGGGAGAGAATTAACAAAGAATGAAGGACTATGGCAGCGTATTGACTGCACCATTGTCCTTCTTCACCCACTGAGGCATCAAGGAGAACTATGGTTTCATTAACAGAATTGCAGCACCTTGTCTCGAGCGGCGCAATTGACACCGTCATCATTGCTTTGACCGACATGCAAGGGCGTTTGATGGGCAAGCACGTCACGGCTGAGTTTTTTCTCGAGGAAATTGTACCTAACGGCGCTGAAGGCTGTAATTACCTCTTGGCGGTGGACACGGAAATGCGAACTGTAGATGGGTATGCCATGAGCAGTTGGGGAACGGGTTACGGCGACTTTGTGATGAAACCCGACTTGAGTACCCTCAGGATTGCCCCGTGGCTCGAGAAAACAGCTTTGGTACAAGTGGATTTAGAAGGACACGACCATTTACCTGTGTTGCCAAGCCCACGACAAATCCTAAAACGCCAACTTGAGCGGCTCGAGGAACGAGGTTTGGTGGCACTTGCTGCAACTGAACTCGAGTTTATTTTATTCAAAGATTCCTACGAAACCGCTTGGAAAAAAGCCTACCGCGACCTCGAGCCTTTTAATTATTACAATGTGGATTACAGCATCATTGGTACATCCAGAGCCGAACCTGTGATTGGGCAAATTCGGCGGCAAATGACCCAAGCTGGACTGGTGGTCGAGAATTCCAAAGGCGAATGCAACTTTGGACAGCACGAAGTCAATTTTAAGTACAAAGATGCGCTCTCGACCGCCGATGACCATGTGGTTTATAAAACTGGAGCCAAAGAAATTGCTTCGCGTATGGGACACAGCCTGACTTTCATGGCAAAATTCAACGAACGCGAAGGCAGCAGTTGCCATATTCACTTTAGTTTGCGCCAACAAGATGGCACACCGATTTTTAAGACCGACCCCTCGAGTTTTGATTCATTTCTGGCTGGGCAATTGGCAGCTTTACGCGAACTGACGTTGTTCTACGCACCCAACATCAACAGTTACAAACGATACGCGATTGGTAGCTTCGCCCCAACCGCCGTGGCATGGGGACGCGACAACCGCACATGTGGCTTGCGGGTGGTTGGCTCTGGTGGTTCGCTGCGTCTTGAAAACCGCGTCCCAGGCGCCGATGTCAACCCTTACCTTGCTTTGGCAGCCATGATTGCGGCTGGACTGCATGGAATGGACAACAAATTGCCGCTCGAGCCAGAATTCAAGGGCAATGCATACCACTCAGTTAAGCCCCGAGTGCCACGCAACATGCACGTTGCTCGAGAACTCTTTGCTGGTTCACAACTTGCCAAAGAAGCCTTTGGTGAAGTCGTGGTGCAGCATTATCTGAACTACGCTGATGTTGAACTCGATGCCTATGATGCCGCCGTGACTGACTGGGAGCGTTTTAGGGGATTTGAGCGCTTGTAAAGTGTTGAGCCTCGAGTTTTGCGGATGCTCGAGGCTTAGGTTTATTTGGCTTGCTCTGGATTTGGCTCGAGTTCGGTCATGGTTTGCTGCCCTGCGAACAAGCACACACCCGCACAAAAAAAATACAGTACCCCAAGCACCCACATCGAGCGTTGTGGCAGTGGCACTTGCACAAAAAACCCAAAAACAATCAATCCAAGGCTGTACATTGCATACCAAACGGCAGTGATTCTCGAGTATGCCAAAATCCAAGTTGGGATTCTGCGCCCAATCATCGAGGCTGTGGCAAAGGCATTGACCCCCACACCAAGTACCAGAATCGCAAGCACAGCACGGCGGGTTGTCTCGAGTGAATCCGAAATACCGAGTTTTTGGGCTTGCTGCGGGATGCTGCTAAACCCAGCCACCAAGCCAAAGCATTCAAAAAAGGCAATCACCGCTAAAAACAAAAAAAGCAGTAAGCCTCGGATGCGCCACGGGGTTTGTTTCACGCCTTAGTCTATCGTTTTTTTAACTCGAGGAACGTGCAATCTCGAGTTAAAAAAACCTCCCTCGAGTAATTCGAGGGAGGTTTTAGCGTTATGTTTTACCTGCCCAAACGGAAGGCAAATTCTTCGTAACCAAGTTCACCCACCGAGTGCCATTCGTAACTGAGGTCACGGAAGGCTTTCCAGTCGGCGTAAATCTTTTTGTAGGTGGCGTCTTTTGCGCCTGTGTCTTCAAAGAGATCAAATGATTCTTTGTTGGCGGCTCGTAAAATTTCGGTTGAGAAACGCAAGAACTTCGCGCCACGACTCTTTAAGCGGCGCAAAGCAGCTGGGTTTTGATCGTCATACTTTGCCAACATATCTACATTGGCTTCGGCAGATGCCACTTCGATGGCGTTTTGGTAGTCCTTTGGAAGGGCTTTCCACTTGTCTTGATTGACCAAGAACGACAGGTTTGGACCTGGTTCCCACCAACCGGGGAAGTAGCAAATAGGCGCAACCTTGTAAAAGCCAAGTTTTTCATCGTCGTAAGGTCCGACGAACTCGGCTGCATCTACAGTGCCTTTTTCGAGCGCGGGGTAAATATCGCCACCAGCCAGAGTTTGCGTAACAATCCCAAGGCGGGTCATGACTTGACCACCCAAGCCAGGAATACGCATTTTTAAGCCTTTGAGGTCAGCCACGGTCTTGATTTCTTTGCGCCACCAGCCGCCCATCTGAGCGCCCGTATTACCACCAGGGAAATTCACGCAATTAAAGTCATCGTACACACCGCGCATGGCTTCTAAGCCGCCGCCGTGGTACAACCAAGCATTTTGTTGACGTGCGGTTAGACCAAATGGCAAAGCGGTGTCAAATGCCAAGCTGGCGCTCTTACCGAGGTAGTAATACCCTGCGGTGTGACCAATCTCGACTGTACCTGCTTGAACAGCATCCAGCACTTGCAGACCCGGAACAATTTCACCAGCGGCAGTGACACGAATCTGGAAACGTCCTTCGGTCAATTCTTTCACGCGGTCAGCAAAGACTTCCGAAGCCCCATAAATGGTGTCTAAGCTCTTGGGGAAGCTCGAGGCGAGCCGCCAGCGAAGTTGTGGAGCAGTTTGGGCGTACACTGGCTGATAGACGGTGCTGGCAGCCACTGCCCCGATTCCTGCTGCTTTCAAGAAATCCCTACGCTTCATACATCCTCCTAGAACAATTCTGGTTAAAGAAATGCCCGTGTTGATTTTTTGGTTCGCTGCAAATCATAGCGGATGGATGAGTCTCGAGAATAGTGTTGTAATTAACAGTTGAATAGCGCTTCCAAAGACATACTTCTTTGAGGTTTTGAGGCTCGAGAACATTTAGTGCAACTTTGTTGAGTCACAAAAAACGTCCACCACGAATTCAATGTTATTTAAGGCTTGATGGCTGGTTTGGTCGTCAATTCAAACTTAAAGGTGCGTTCTTGCTTTGCACCGTTCGGTAAATCCCGAAACAGCCGTAGCTCGAGCGCTGTGGCTGGAATCCCAGTTGGTAGGTTTTGCCGCACCACCCCAAGAATTTGCTGAGCGGTTTTTTCCGCTTCTTTGCCACTTGAGGGGTCAAAAGGAACTGGGGCGCTGAGTTTTAGCGTGGTTTTACCATTGATGGTCTGCACCCCTGCATTTAAGCCTTTGAGGTTTGGTAAGACTTTTTTCAGTTCACCCTCGAGTTTCTGCATTTGCTGCAATCCTTGGGTGATGGCAGGACCTGCTTGATTCCAAATCCAAAGCCCACCAGCTACCAATCCACCCACCAAGAGCAGCGCCACAACCCCACAACCAATCAGTAATCCTTTCATGGCTCGAGTATAAGGTAAGTCGTGAGTTTCAGGTAATGAGAAGTGCTTCTAGCTTCTCGATTTGTCGTACTCGAGGTGTTTTTTGAGGTTATCGAGATACTTTTGCAAATACAACGAAGGTCACTCAGGACAAGACTCGAGCGCGTGTAGCGCACTCACTGCACTGCCCATGGAATTCAACTTGAGCCGTACTGATTTCAAATTTTGGCAAAAAGGCAGCCGCCAATGGCACAAGGTCGGGTAGATTGGTCAGCACATCCACCACTTGCCCACAAGAACCGCAGACAAAATGCGCGTGATTCTCGAGCCGAGCGTCGTATCGGGTGGGCATTCCGGGTTGTTGGATTTGCAATAAATGCCCTTCGGAGACCAAAGCCTCGAGCGAACGATAGACCGTGCCGAGCGAAATACTTGGCACAATACGGCGCACATCATCATAAATCCGAGCTGCATCGGGATGATCGCTGCTGTGCTGCACCACCTCGAGAACAGCTTGGCGTTGGCGGGTAAATCGGACGATAGCCATTTGATTTTGAGTATACAAGAACCAGCCTAAGATTTGCGTAGAAAAATTCCCAGACATCTCACTTGTCTAGGTTAAACTAACAAACGTGGTTGAGTTTCATCGTGTTTCGCTACTATACCCCAAGACCCAAACCCTTGCTTTAGAGGAAATCAACCTCTCGATTAAAAAGGGCGAATTTGTCTATTTGACAGGGCATAGTGGGGCAGGTAAAAGCAGTTTTCTTGGTTTAATCATTAAAAGCATTGTGCCGAGTTCTGGTCAGGTTTATATTGCTGGCGAATCCTTAGCCAAATACAAAGGTGGTCGGGTGGCGTATCATCGGCGGCGAATTGGTATGGTCTTTCAAAACCATTCGCTGCTCGATCACTTAAGCGTTTATCAAAACCTCGAGTTTGCTTTGCGGATCACCGAAGCCCCGCAAAAAGATTGGGCTGAACGCATTACCAACATCCTTCGCACCGTTGGTTTAGCCCATAAGCATCAGGTCTACCCGATTCAGCTCTCGCAAGGTGAACGACAACGGGTGGCGATTGCTCGAGCCGTGATTACCAACCCAGTGCTGCTCTTAGCCGACGAACCCACCGGAAACCTCGACCCTGATGTCAGTTGGGAGATCATGGAATTGTTATCTGAAATTAACTTAAAAGGCACAACCATTATTCTGGCTACGCACTCCAGAGAAATTGTTGAACAGCAACGCCGCCGCACCATTACGCTCCGCAAAGGCAAATTGGTGCGCGACGACCTAAACGGCGGTTATGCCTTATGAGTTATCACATTCGCCAAGCCTGGCAAGCTTTTTTAAGCAACATCACGGCTGGAGTGGCAACGCTCTCCACCATGACCTTAACCCTGACTTTACTGGCATTGGTTGCCATGGTCACGATTAACCTCGAGACAATTGTGCGCGGCTTAGAAAAAGATGTGCAGATTACGGCATACTTAGCACCAGCCGAAACCCCAACCATGGCACAAACCCAAGCTGACAGCGTTCTGGCATCATTGGCAGGAATTTCAGGCATTGAAAGCTCAACTTTGGTCGGCAAAACCGAAGCTTTTGAAAAACTCAAAGCCGAGTACCCAGCTCTGGTTGGCGTTGGCAAACTGATAGACAACCCACTGACTGACAGAATCATCATCCGAGTCACCAATCCACGCATCATCGAAGAAATTGCCAGCCAAGTCAAAAGCATCGTTGGTGTTGCTGAACTCGAGTATGGTGCAAATTTTATCAACTCGGTATTGGTTACTTTAGAAACAGTGCGAAACATAGGTTATGGACTGGTGCTGCTCTTGGCTCTTAATACCTTATTGAATATCCTCAACACCATCCGCATCGCCATGTTTGCCCGCCGCGACGAAATTCAAGTAATGCGAATGATCGGCGCAACCAGAGGCTTTATCCGAATGCCTTATCTGCTCGAGGGGATGGGCTTAGCCTTGGTGGCTTCGCTGCTGACTTGCGCGATTGTGTTCCCAGCTTACTTGAATTTGTCCACCACGATTGCCGAACTTGTTCCATTTGTGCCAATCATCAAAGACCAAACAATTGTGCTTCAAGTATTGGGCTTGATAACGCTTTTGGGATTGATCCTTGGATTATTTGGCAGTCTCTGGGCCGCCAACCGCTACTTGCGCGAAGTTGAATAACTTGTACTAAACTGAGGCGCATGAAAAAATTCTTACTACCGATTTTCATATGCGCCTTAGCGCTGCTTGGTGCATTGGCGCAAACCAGCAGCCCGCAACTCGAGCAACTGCAACGCGACCTGCGCGAACAGCAACGCATTCGCAATCAGCAAAATCAATTGGCGGGTAACTTAGAACGCGATATTCGCAATCTTTCAAATCAAGAACGTCAACTGAACGCTTCGGTCGCGGCACTGAATTTGCGCCTGAAGAAACTTGAGAATGAACGGGCTTTTACCCAGCAACAACTGGTCAAAACCGAAGATAAATCCGAGAGTTTAGACTTAGAAATCAAAATGCTCGAGGTCAAAATAGCTTACGGCAAAGAACAACTCAGTAAACTGATCAGCACCCTCGACCGAGAGCGCAGCAACCGCTATGTGCGTTTGATGGTCAGAGCCGAAAATGCCTTTGATCTGGCAGTTAAAGCCAAGGACTTAGACAGCATTCAAGATGTAAACATCAATGTGATTGATGAACTGAACACCAATGTAGCCGAGTTAGCCACCAAAAATGCTGAGTTCTTAGCTGTGATCGAAAAACTCAATCAATACCAACGAATTCTCGAGAATAAAAAAATTGAAATCAACAAAAATCGCACCACCTTAAATGCCAACATCGCTTCGTTGAAAAAAACCAGAGCAGGTCGTCAAGCCTTACAACTCCAAGCCGTGCAGAGCGCCCAAGCCGCCAGCGCGAATGCCTCGAGCATTTATGTGAGTTTGGTGGCTGAACGCAAACGCCTAGCCGAAGTCAGGCGCAGACAAGCCGTTGAAGCGGCACGGCTTCGAGCCGAAGCCGCTCAGCGCAAGCGTGAAGAAGCTGCTCGGATAGCTCAAATTCGTGACCAACGTGCAAAAGTCGAAGCTATCAGGCTCGAGAACCTACGCAATGCCAGAGCGCAAGCTCAAATCGCTCGAGTTCAACCAATTGCCCTGCCAAGCAGCATCTCGAGTTTGCGCTTTCCGATGCCGGGTGGCAGCATCATTTCTGAATTTGGTGCTGAAGGAAACAGTTACATGGCAATTCAAGGCGCTCCTGGTGGAGCTGTAACAACTGTGGCAGATGGCATTGTCTTGAAAGCCGAAACAATTGGCGCCAATTACGGATATGTGGTTGTAATTGCCCACACCGAAGATGCCAGCCTTTGGACAGTTTACGCCAATTTGCAATACCCAAATGTTGGTGTAGACCAAAATGTCCGAGCTGGTCAAGTGATTGGTAATGTCGGTGGTGGTGCGTTATTCCCCAACAATGAACTCCATTTTTCAGTGGCTCGCAACGGAGTCAATGTCAACCCAAGACCTTACCTCTAAATGGCATACTTCTCGAGTTGTCGTTGCTCAAATGCCACAACTTCGGTGTAGCCAACGCTTTTGATGAGCTTAATCACTTCCTCAAAATGCGAACCCACATGATCTGGATTATGAGCATCTGAACCCAACACCAAGGGAATGTTTCTATTAAATGCCTCGGCTAAAAACTCGAGCGGCGGGTGTGTGGCTTTGAGGTCGCCGCGCATCCCAGAGGTGTTCAAATCCAAAGCCAAACCATGCTTGGCAATCACATCCAAGACTGGCAATACCATCTCGAGGTGATGTTCTGGGGCTTGTAGCCAACGCCGAGGCAAATCCAAATGCCCAATGGAATCATACAAACCAGATTTCGCGGCTCGAGCCACCAAAGCGTAATACGCTCGCCAATACCGCTCCAAATCGTCTGGATGTGGTGCAACCCCATACGCCAATTCACCAACCCGATGCACACTGCCAATCACATAATCCCAGTTGTGAGCCTCGAGCAATGTTTGACTAAAAGCCTCGATTTCAGGAATAAAATCCATTTCCAAACCACAGCGAATTTCAAAATCCGTTTGATCTCGAGCTTCAAAAATCAGTTCCCGATATGTGGCTACTTCAGCTAACTTCAAGCGCACATGAGCATCGGCATCGTCTGGTAGCGGCATGTGTTCGGTAAAGCAAATCCCAGTTAAACCTTGTTCTTTGGCAACTTGAGCATATTCAATTGGTGTTCCAATGGCATGATGGCAAAGAGGGGTGTGCATGTGGGAATCAAACATGTCTTTAGTCTACTCGAGCCTAAGCCATTTGCCCTAGTGAACCACCACTTCTCGAGATTCGCGTGAAAGACGTATTACCTCATAGCTCATAGCTCATAGCCCATAACCCACCCCAAATAATCTGCATGGCGCGATACAAGTTTCTTGTATTCATTGCATCTGTGTTGAACATAAAAATACGGCATTATTGTGGTCGCTCCTTGAAGTCCAAAGAGCATTTCGTATCAGTCTGACTTCCCGAGGTTGCAGATTGATTACCCCCCCGGTCGAGCATCAAAGCTCACCGAGAGCGAGGTCTACTTATGAGCATGTTGCAAATCCTCGAGTCCCACGCCATCAACCATCCGACCTTCAAAAAAGCATACCTTTTCAAAAACACCAGTGGGGCAGAACCAGTCTTTGCCCGAAGCTACGATTCTGTGTTTCGCCCCGATGCCGCTTACATTGCCAGTCTGCCCGACATGACCGAAACCGTTGGCGGCATTGACGGCGCGAATGTTGCCATTCAACAAGTCGGTATCAGTGGTTTTAAGTTGCCCCTGAAATTTCGCACGGTAGCAGGAGAAATGCTCACCTTAGAGGCTCGAGTGACTGGAACTGTGGCACTTGAAGCCGACAAAAAAGGCATCAACATGAGCCGCATCATCCGCAATTTTTATCAGCACCGCGATGAGGTTTTTAGCCTGAATTCACTCGAGGAAATCTTGCGCGATTACCACAGCAACATTGGTGGATTTCAAGCTCGGGTCAAAATCAGCTTTTCTTTTCCGCAACTCGTCCCGAGCCTTCGCAGTGGACTCGAGGGCTACCAGTTCTACGCCAGCAGCTACGAAGCCAGTTTAGACCGCCACGGACGGATTCGGCGTTACATCGAAATGGATTTTGTTTACTCGAGCGCCTGCCCATGCAGTGCTGAGCTTGCCGAACATGCCCGCGACACACGCGGCGCATACGCCATTCCGCACAGTCAACGCAGCAAGGCTCGAGTCAAGGTTGAAGTCACACCAGACATGGAACTTGCCCTCGAGGATGTGATTTTGCATCTCCGTAAAGCCCTCGTGACCGAAACTCAAGTGATGGTCAAACGCGAAGATGAACAAGCCTTTGCAGAACTGAACGGCGCTCATGTGAAGTTTGTTGAAGATGCAGCCCGATTGGTGTACCAAGAACTCGAGAAGGATGTACGCATCCGCGACTTCCAAGTGGTATGCAGCCACCTCGAGAGTCTGCACTCGCACGATGCGGTCAGCGTGATTGCCAAAGGCGTACCAGGCGGTATGAGCGCTGAGTTCACCGAATTTGTGAATCTGGTTTGCTAAAAGACTTTTGTTGCCAGCCCTTGGGAGGTTTCTCGAGGGCTGGTTTTTTATTGGTTTGGCTCGAGATCAGTCATTCAATGCTTTTGCAAATTCGTCGGCAGAAATTCCTGCTTGACGCAGAACACCATTGACTGTGCCAACCTTGACCTCTTTATGGTTTGGAACAACGCAACCAGAAACTCCTCGACGCATGATGATATGGCTTCCAGCTTGGCGCATGACATCAAATCCAAGGCGTTGCATTGCTTTGACAATATCTTGACCTGAAAGACCTGGGAACTTAGGCATGTCCAACATTGAACGTTGTCACAAGGGGATGAGCTGTAACAACCATAGGAAATTCCTCGAGATACAAAGTTGTGGCTTCTTTTAAGTTTTCAACTGCTTCTTGCACGGTTTCGCCTTGAGTCGTCGTGCCTGTTTCAGGATTAAAGGCGATAAAGCCACCTTCTTCTGCTGGTGTTAAAACGGCGGTGAGTAACATCGAAGCTCCT
>JAAFJQ010000095.1 GCA_013298185.1 Deinococcales bacterium | reverse complement strand
TCGCGCAGGCTCGAGCGTTTGCGCCCATAACCGATTTTGGTTTCTGGCACGATACTTTGGTAATCGGGTTGGTAATGCTTGAGGTTAGCGCGGATGGTTCTGTTCCAATCCATTTCGGTGTGCTTCGGGCGGCGATTGCGAATCGCACGATTCAGGCTACCAATCACGGCTTCTCGGGTTTTTTCCGAGAGTTTACGCTCGAGTTCCTCCACGACTTTACGCACAATCAGCCGCGCGGTTTCCTTGGCTTTTTGCGGCATGATGTTTTTTAAGGACAAAAGCGTACTGACCATATGCACATCGGGGGTGACAGCTTCCATCATTTCAGGCTCGAGGAGCATTCGCTTTAAGCCAAGGCGATCGAAAGCATCGCGCTGCATGACTCGCACCACACTCGAGGGGAAGAATTCGCGGATGTCACCAAGCCAACGCGCCACCTTAGGTTGGGATTTACCCTTGCCGACATTGTTACGATTTTTTTCTTTGTCCTCGGGGGACATCGGTTTGCTATCACCATCACCATACAAGGACTCGAGGGCGAGGTCTAAGCGTTGGTCAGCCGCGCCACACGCGCCGCAAGAATCATCGGCGGCGCTGCCAAGCAGCAAACGCCAACGGCGAAGGCGTTCAGTCTCGAGGGTCATTTTTTACGCTCCAACCAGTTTTCCTGCGAAAACACCTCATAACTGGCAGCTTGCCAATCAGGTTCAATATCTTCTGTCGAACCACCCATTTCTTCGGCGTAGGCTCGAATTTCAAGATAAATTTTCTCGCTTTCAAGATGTGATACTTGTTTCATTTGATTCTTCATGTCTTCACCTCTTTAATTGAGATTACTCGAGACTCCAATCAATTGGGGTTTTCAGTGCCGCGTTAATTTTAGAAAATGGTTTCGAGCCAAAAAAACCTGCTTTTGCCGATAATGGCGAAGGGTGAGCGCTTTGAATCACCGTGTGTTTTTTGGTGTCAATTAACTCGAGTTTCTTCTGTGCATGAGCGCCCCACAAGACAAACACCACAGGTTCATCCTTGGCACTGACCGCTTTGATGATCGCATCCGTAAAATCCTCCCAACCACGTTTCTTATGCGAAGCTGGCTCATGCGCCCTCACAGTCAGGACGGTATTCAGGAGCAGCACACCCTGCCGCGCCCATGACTCGAGGAAACCATGTTTAGCTCGAGGCACACCCAAATCAGACTCGAGTTCCTTGTACATGTTCACCAAACTCGGTGGGACTTTGATGCCACGCTGCACCGAAAACGCCAAGCCATGGGCTTGACCATCATCGTGGTACGGGTCTTGACCAACAATCAGCACCCGCACGGCATCAAAAGGTGTGAACTCGAGCGCTGAGAAAACCTCGGATTCAGGTGGGAAAACAGAATGTGCTTTGCGTTCCGTCTCGAGAAACGCCTCGAGTTTAGGAATGTACGGTTTAGCGAATTCTGGCTCGAGGGCGGCTTGCCACGATGCGGGGATTTGGGATTTTAGGGACATGATTTTCTCCTTGGGGTGGGATGCCGTAGGGGCGCAGCGCGCTGCGCCCCTACGGTTGAATTCCTAGCATTTGGTGGATGAGGGGAATGACTTGTTCGGCTCGAGTGGCGTTCAGGTCTTGGGTGGCTCGAGAGGCGCTGATTTGCCTTGGGGATTGGACTTTTTTGCCAATGTCATGACGCTCGGCTGGTTCAAAACTCGAGAAGGTTCGGCGCATCAGGGGCAAAATGGCGATAAAGGCTTCGGGACTTAGGTGCTGCACCCATGAGTCCAGCACACCAAACAGGGCATCGTCGTGAACCAAAACCAAGCCCGAGCCTCGCAGGAAACCATCTGTCCACGCGGCGACTTCGTTGGGGTCGGTGGCGATACCTGCCACATAAGAAAGGCGCTTGGCAGTATCGTCGGCGGTGTACAAACCAGCCTCGAGCAGCAGGCGCACGCAGCGACCAGCGATTAAACCATGCAATCCGTGCTGCACTGCCAAAACACCAAGCACATTGCGCCACGCCTCGAGTAAATCGGGTTGCTCGAGGCTGGCAATGGCAGCGTGAAGCTCAAGGATTCTGGGGTAGAGATCGGCAGCAGCCTCGTCGGACAGGCTGGCGCAGGTGTTCGGCAAACCAATGCAGATTCGCAACACTAAACCAGAGACAACACCTTGCAGCATGGTTGAATCAAATTGACGCACGCTCCCATAACGCTGGACTCGAGCCAGTGGTGGCACAGCCATCATCAGGTGATTGATGTCCGCATCTTGTGCCGCAGCCGCCTCGAGGCGCGTCAGCACCAACTGCGCGGCGTTGGGCAGGTTCGAGAGCAGGACATCATCGAGTAAACCCGTCAGGGTCGGCAAATGACTGGTCAGGCTCGAGATTTCATGAACTTTTTGCGTAGCAGCTTCAAGCACACTCGAGCCAAACATCGCGGCTTCGATTAAGCGCACCGCGAATTCTGGTTGCCACTGGACACGCCATGCTTCTTTGAATGTTCCCTTGCCACTCGAGCCAATCACTTCGCCCCACGGCACACCAAGCAAACGCAGACGATGCAACAGCACGCTGCGCTCGAGGTCGTTGGGGGTTCGCAAATCAAATTCCACGTTCTTAGCCACCGCATCTGGTTTGAAACGCAAACGTTTTTGTTCCGACTCGAGGTCACGCACCAACGGCACAGTTGGGGTGGAATCTGGAACAGCGCCAAGGGTTTCAGCCAGAATCAGTTTTTCCCTAATCAACTCGAGCGGCAAATCAGAATCCCATGCAAACAACGCCCTCGAGACCTCATTCATTTCATCCAAACCCGGCATTGGCGAACTACGCAACGCAGCCAAAGCCTCTGCCAAACGCACCGCTTCGATGATGCTGGCACTCGAGGCAGATAAGTCCTCCGCTCGAAGCAAATGGGCAACTTTGGTCAACCAGTGCGAAATGACATTGCGCGACGAGGAGTCCTGCAATTCCCACAGATGCGCGTACCAACCAGGACTGGTAATACCCGCGCCGTACCCACTCGAGCGAGCCAAACGCCCATACGTCCACGGAATCCAGGTACTCGAGACCATGGTCTTCGGCAGGTTCTCGAGGAGCTTCGCATCGGCTTTGGCATCGGAATTCTCCAAGGTCAGAGCAGGGGAATGCCACGCACCAGAGACAACCGCGATTTTTTTGAAACCATCCTTCTGGGCTTTACGAATGGTTTGACGCATATGGGCTTCACGCAAGGCTTCTCGAGGCTCGAGGGATTTAGACTCGAGGCGGAGGGCGGTCATGGCTTCAAAAATCGCGGTGAAGACATCATGGTCATTTTGGCGTTGCTCGACGAGGTATTCCCAATAGCGTTCGCCATCGGAGAAACCGGCGGCGGCAGCCAACCAGCCTAGGGGGTCGGCAGCAATATCATCGGGTTCGGTTTGGGGCGCAGCACGCTGCGCCCCTACGGGTTCGGGTGCCAGTTGATGGGATTGGGGCAAATCCATGAAACGGACGGTGATTTTCTGATCTAAGGCATAGGTGATGGCTTGGAATTCAGGGCTGAAGGTAGCAAAAGGGTAATACACGGCTCTCGAGGGATCATCTTTGGCATAGAGCAGTAGGGCAACAGGTGGGGACATACCAGCATCCGCCAGCAACGGCAGTAAATCATTGGCATCAGGCGGACCTTCGACCAGCACGCAATCAGGCTCGAGACGCTGCAAGGCTCGGCGCAACGAACGAGCGCCACCAACACCATGATGGCGAATACCAAACAAATGCAGACTCATGCGGCAGCCTCGAGACTCGAGAAAACACAATCATGAAGGGCGAAATCAGACGTTGCCTCGAGATCAACAGACCAGTTTTGGGGGTTTAAGGCAATGTATTCACGAACGGCGTTGAGTTCGCGTTCATTGCGGATGACACGTTCAAAATAATTGCGTTGCCAGACTTGGAGATTCGGATTGTTCAATGAAATTCGAGCTTGCTTTGTCACGGCTGATTTGAAACCCCGAACAATAGCCCCCAAAGAACCCGCCTGTAACGCCCCAGCAGCATTGACATGCTTTGAAACCATCAATTCTCGTTGCGAATGAATAAATCGCTGTTCCCGTAGGGGCGCAGCGCGCTGCGCCCCTACGACAGGTGATGTTATGGTTTCTGTCCCTTCGGCTGGTGCTGTAATCCACAAAATTCCGTGTACATGATTGGGCATGGTAACAAACCCATCTAGCACAACATTGGGGCGTTTTCCTATATTGTTCCATTCCTCGAGAAGAATTGTTCCTAAGTCATTGGGCTGCATTTGACCCTCGAGGATTGTTCCAAATAAATGCTCTCGTTGGTGACTGCATATGGTGATAAAATACGCACCTTGTGTGGTGTAGTCAAATCCATCCAGTCGAATACTTTGCCGATTCATGTCACACCACATCACGGCAAGCACGGTACACGTCTTTCCAACCATCTCGTTCTTTGACCACTGTCTCGAGGTACTCGAGCATCACCACGCGGTCTTGTATCGGGTCTTTGATGATTGCGCCAACCAAACTCGAGGCGACATCATTTGCCCGTAACACCCCATCACCAAAATGCGCTGCCAAGGACAACCCTTGGTTAATCACACCGATGGCTTCGGCGGTGCTTAAACTTCCACTTGGGCTTTTAAGTTTGGTTTTTCCGTCCACTGTTTTGCCTTCGCGTAATTCGCGGAAAACCTGTACCACGCGCCGTATTTCCTCGAGGGCTGGGGCTTGGGCGGGTATCTCGAGAGCGCGTCCGAGGTCAGCTACCCGCGTTTGCACAATCCGGATTTCTTCGTCTATATCGTCTGGTACGGGTAGTATCACAGTGTTGAAGCGGCGTTTCAGGGCGCTCGAGAGTTCATTGACCCCTCGGTCTTTGTTGTTGGCAGTGGCGATCATGTTGAAGCCTTTTTGGGCTTGAACTTCGCTGTTCAGTTCGGGTATCGGCAGGGTTTTCTCGGACAGCACAGTTATCAGGCTGTCTTGCACATCGGATGGAATGCGGGTCAGTTCCTCGAGCCGTGCAATTGCTCCTGTTTTCATGGCGCGAATAATTGGGCTTTCAACAATCGCTTTGATGCTCGGTCCTTTGGAGAGTAACTCAGCGTAATTCCATCCGTAGCGAATGGCTTCTTCTGATGTTCCAGCCGTGCCTTGCACCAACAAGGTACTGTCGCCGCTGATAGCAGCCGCTAAATGCTCAGAAACCCAACTTTTGGCTGTGCCGGGTACACCCAAGAGCAACAAAGCGCGGTCTGTGGCGAGCGTAGCAACCGCAATTTCCATCAGGCGCTTATTGCCAATGTATTTGGGTTTAATCTCGAGTTTGCCAACTTTTCCGCCCATTAGGTACTGAATGACTGCCCATGGGCTGAGTTTCCAATTGGGTGGTTTGGGTTTGTCATCGGCTTTTTTTAGAGCCTCGAGTTCAGCAGCGAATTCTTGTTCGGCATGTTGGCGTAATTCTTGGCTCATGGTTGTAATTCCTTTCGCATTTGGGCGCGAGTCTCGAGGCGAAGAAACAGGGTTTTCAGTTGGTCTGAACAATGCTGCAAGTGCCATGTGTTGTTTTTCTTGGTGTCTTGGGCAGTCTCGAGTTGGGTCAGTAGATGTTGCATTTTTGGGTTGTTCTGCCAGCTTTTCAATGTTGCGAGGTTGATGTGGTGGGCTAATTCTCCAAAGTAGGAATATTCTTTTGCACCATTGAGGATTTTCTCGGCAACTGCCAGCAACCACTGCCACACAGCTTGAGTAAATGCGATGTCCCAATTGTGACGCATAAACGTAACCCAATTGATGTCAACTGCTGGTTTGTCTGTTGTTTCACGAAAGATATATTGTCGAATGTGGGCTTCGCGTCGCTCGATTGGCAAGGTATTCATTAAAGCTGCAATTCGCATCAATGTGTTGTCAAAATCGAGTAGGGCTTGACTCCATTTCTGGTCTGGACTACTTGCACTCACAGCCAAAAAAGCGTTAATAAAAGTAAGTTGCCAGTCTTTGGGTAGACGGTTAAGAATCTCTTTTGGCTCGAGTTGCAGGTGTGTTTCCCAAAATGAAAGGGGTACTCTCGTCACAATTTGTTCAAGCCAAAAAGCTTTTGCACCTTGAAGGTTGGGTACTGGTTTTTTTTCGATTGCATCGCGGGCAAAAGTATCCTCCCATTCGGGCAGGATTACCTCGAGTTCTTTTTTGCTATTTTGTAGCAGTTTCATAGCTCGAGTTTTCATTCGGTTTACAAAAGCACTGTTTGGTAATTTGGTTAGGAAATCAGCAGCCATGGCTCGTACATCTTTGCTGCGATCATCCAAACTTGACTCGAGAAAGGGTTCGTCAGCTTCTGTTAAGCCTTCGGCAAAAAGGGCAAGAAAATTCTTGCGCTCATCTGCGGGTTCGCTTTTCCAAACCGTCTCGAGCAAACCTCGAGCTTGTTCTGGATTGTGTTGCCGTATGGTTTGCAGCGCCAAGACCCGAGCTGCTTTTGAACCAAGTTCCCAAGTCTCGAGCGCATTTTCTAGGCTGCTGGTGTCACCAACTGCCCAAGCCAAATGCGGGTTTTGCTGCGCCAACCAACGTCCTCTCGAGTCGAGTAATGGCAGCACTTTTTGGCGCTGCTCGAGGTGCTGCCGTCCATAATCTAGGAGTGCGATCACGTCTTGGTGTGGAACGCGAAACCCTGCACTATTCGCAAGCTCGAGCCATTCTGGGATCAAGTCTGCTTGCTGTGCAAAAAGTTGCTGCAACCGTTCTCGAGCCGCTTGTGGAATCTCGGCTCGCAGATCCTCGGGGGCTGGTGTGGCATGTGGCAATTTGCCGTTGGGTGTTTGCCCCGCTCGAGCCAAATTCAGTGCCAGCATCGCCGTACCGAGCAATTGCCGTGCTTGTCCGTGCGGCTCGAGTTGTTGGCGTGTCTGCTCGAGGTGCGGGTTCTCGAGTTGCCCAAGTGGGCTGCGTTCCGTGCCGAGGAGCGCACTCGAGATGATGGCACGAAGGTCATTCATGGCTGCCTCCAAGCATGTAAATCGTGTTTTCTACAGCGATGCTCAAGGGGATAAAGTTTGTCCCATTGTATTCCCCAAAAACCTGCATGGGATGCCCGCCGCTCAATGCCATCATCTGCCAATGGTCTTGGGTTTGCATGGCAAGGCTGTGCTGCTCGTCTTGGAGATACCAAGCTGTGCCGTCCGTCACCACCCGAGCATTGCTCAGTGTCATCGGATACCGCTCGAGCCACGGCAGCCGACTCAGGGCATGGGCGTACTGCCCAAGGGCTTGGTCTATGCCGATGCCACGCAGCGTTTGGGCTGGCTCGAGAAGGCGTGTTTCTTTCAAAACAGCACGTAAAGGCAAGTTGCTTGGATAGTAAATCAGTTCGGTTTCAAAGTTCGTGCCGATGGGAATACCACCAGTCATCGGTTGATTGGCAACTGCAAAATCAAGCAACAAGGCTTTTTCTTGGGTTTCTAAGTTCTCGAGGTATGTCCGTCGCACCCGCAAATTATCTTCTTGTACCAGAATTTGCCCAAGACTTGTCCAAGTCGCTCGAGGCGCATTTTTTTGTTGCAATTCAGCTTTGTCTTGGGTAAAACCAATCGCACTTTTAACATCAGCTTGGGTTTCTGCTGATAATGTCTCGAGCTTCGAGTAAGCACTGACAATTAAGTTCAACCGAGCCAACGCTTCGAGCAGCGCATTTGTTCCGCTCGAGGCGGCTGTGGGCAGTTCACGCACCATTCGCGCTAGTCCGGGGGCTTGGGCATCCACCAAGCGAGCTGCGACGGTTTCCCAATAGGAGTACGGCTGGCTTGGTGCGTTGGCAATGCCATTCTTGATTTGGTCAGATACCCACAAACCAAATTCCTCGAGACCAGTTTCGACTTTCTTCCCTCGAGCCTCCAAGCGCTTCAAAGCAGCTTTCTCGGCTTTGGCAGCATCTTCGGGGGTTTGTTCTTTGGGGCTGGTTTTGGCTTCAGCCCGTTTTTGCCGCCCCTCGAGCCAAGTGGTTAGCCATTCGGGTGGTGTACCCGCCGAGAGTGGTTTAGCAGCGTGAATCAGCATCAAGCCAATCGCGTGTTTACAAGGAAATTTGCGGCTAGGGCAGGAGCATTTGCTGGTGTAATCGGATAAATCTACACCAGTGCGGTATGGGTCTTTGCCACTGCCTTGGCATTCACCCCAAAGGGCGGTGTCGGAGGCGGCAGTGCTTTTCCATTTGCTGGCGGAGGCTAAGCCTTTGCCACTGCTGGCACTTGAGGCATCTGGAGCAAGGGCAAGAATTTGTTGGGCATTCAGTGTCACGGCGGTTTCCTTTGGGTCTGGCTTTAGGGCTGCCAGTAAGAATACGTTAATAACAGAATTTGTGTCAAGTCTGACTTTCGCAATTCTAGCCTGATTCTGAGAAAAGCACATCAAAAACCACACAAAGCAGTGAACAGCTAGAAAAAGTGACTCTCAACGTATTCTTTCAGCACCCCACCCAAACCCCTCTCCCTGCGAAGCGCTTTTTGGGAGAGGGTGGCGAGCTTGCGAGTCGGGTGAGGGGCTGACCACCAATGATGTTGCAGATCCTGAGAGGCTTTCGCTTTTAGCCCCTGCCGATACGCAACAAAAAACCCAACAGTCAAAAAACTGTTGGGTTCTCGAGATTCAAAACACTTACGCAGTAGCAGCTTGTGCAGCTTTGGCTTTGTTGATCGCCTTGGCTAAACGGCTCTTCTTACGTGCCGCAGCTCGAGGGTGCATGGTGCTGCCCTTGGCGGCTTTGTCAATCAGGCTCTCGGCGCGTTGGGCTAGGGCAACAGCATCAGCTGCGCCTTCGGCACTGGCTGCCACGGCTTTCTTCAAAAAGGTTTTAATCGTGCTTTTGGTAGCACGGTTGGCGGTGCGGCGCTTCAAGCTCTGGCGGTGGCGCTTTTCTTGGGCTAAGCCACGGCGCTTGGACTTGATGACTTTACGTTCTTTACGGGTCTTGGGCTTCTTAACGGCTGGTGCTGCCATGTTTCTCCTTCTCGCTCGAGGACTGTCCTGCAAGCGGCGGGCTATATACGCCCGAAGCGAATCATCTATGTCTTAGACAATCGCACCCGAGGGTGACTCGAGTACCGCAAACTGGGGTTGACCAATTTGGGCTTGGGGAGCGTAGCACAATCAAGTAGACTCTGCAAGTGCAGCACTGGCTCTTAAAAACCGAACCCGATGTCTTTTCTTACGCCGACCTTGTGCGCCTCGGCTCGAGCGCTTGGGATGGCGTGCGAAACTACCAAGCCCGCAATCACCTGCGCCAGATGCAGCTAGGCGATCTTTGCCTGATTTATCACAGCAGCACCAACCCACCGGGCGTGGCTGGAATTGCCAAGGTGGTGGAGACGGCTCATCCAGACCCAAGTCAATTTGACCCTGACAGCCCGTACCATGATCCAAAAAGCACCCTCGAGCAGCCCCGTTGGGTTCAGGTGCGCCTCGAGCCAGTCAGGGCTTTGGTGTTCCTTGAGTTAAGCGTGTTACGTGCCGAACCCGAACTCGAGGCGATGCTGATTCTGCGTAAGGGAAACCGTTTATCGGTCACGCCTGTCGAGAAAAAACATTTTGAACGCATTCTCGAGCTTGGCAAAGAGCAGAAGCTATCTGCATAAAATTCAAGTCCTTTGTCTTGGTAAACTCAACAACATGAAATACTTGTTTTTGGTCTTGGCTTTCTTGGCAATGGTGGCTTTGGCAACGCCTACAACTGCTTTGCCAAGCGGAGCAACACCAATCTCGAGTAAGACCATCGAGGGCATTCTCGAGCAAGACCTTTGGTACAAAAGCGGTACGCTGCGGATTCGTGGGCGTTTGTTTTTGCCGCGTGGCTCAGCTCAAGTGGCTGGGATTGTCTATAATCACGGCGGGGTGACAGGCTTGTCGAATTTGGCTGCCAAACGCTGCCGTGAACTTGCCCAAGCTGGTTTTGCAGTTTTTGCCTCGAGTTATCGTGGTGAGGATGGCTCAGATGGCAAAGTCGAAGTTGCTAAAGGCGAGGTGGACGATGTGCTGGCGGGTTTTGCTTGGTTCAAGACCCACCCTCGAGTCAACCCAAAGCGGATTGCACAGTTTGGTACGAGCCACGGGGCTTTGATTGGTTTATTGGGCAGCGCTCGAGTCTCTGATTTTCGTGGGCTTGTGTTTGCTTATGGCGTGGCTGATATTGTCGCTTGGTACGAGCATTTGGTTAAAACCAATCAATTGGCAGATGACCAATTAACCAAAGACACGTATGGCAATGGTCCAACTGACCGTCCAAACAGTTTTGCAATTCGTATGGGTTTAACGGTTGTGCCAAAACTCCCAAGTGCCATGCCTGTGCTGATTGTGCAGGGCGGTAAGGATGTGATTGTGCCACCTGCTCAAGCCGAGGCGCTGCACGCCACGCTCGAGCAGTATCAAAAGCCAAGTACCTTAAAAATTTATCCGAACAGTGAGCATGGTTTTGTCATCACCCAAGAAGCGGCTGCCAAAAAAAGTAAGCAAGCTGGTCTTGAAGCTCGAGCCGCTTGGGCGGATATTCAAAAATTTCTGCTCGAGCAGACAAAGTAACGTTTTATACAATCCTGACAACCGTACTTTACGAACCGCGATTATTTTGTTAGACTAAGTACAAGATTTTTAATTGTCCTTCGATTTTCACGAATTCACTGTGATTCTCGAAGCATGGAGGTTTTTATGATTGCCGAGCGTCCCGAACCCATAACCAAAGTCAAACCCGGTGGTACATTTTTAATCGAAGCTGCCTCGCCCAGCGAAGTCTATACCCCCGAAGAGTTCACCCCCGATATGCGCGAAATGTTTCAAGCCATCGAGGAATTTGTTAAAGCTCGAGTGGTGGCGAACCAAGACAGCTTAGAGCATCACAACAATGAACTGCTCAAAAAAATCCTGCATGAATGCGGCGAACAAGGCTTTTTCTTGGTCGAAGTACCAGAAGAATTTGGTGGGCTTGACTTAAGTAAAACCATGGCGTGTTACGTCGGCGAAGCCTTATCTCGAGGTGGCGGTTTTGCCGTGTCTTTCGGCGCTCATGCCAGCATTGGCATGTTGCCACTGGTGTACTTTGGCAGCCAAGCAAGCAAAGAAAAATACTTACCAGACATGGCAAACGGTAAACTGCTCGGCGCGTACTGCTTGTCTGAACCAGGTTCAGGCTCAGATGCCCAAGCCGCCAAAGCCAAAGCGGTACTCTCCGAAGATGGCAGCCATTATGTGCTGAACGGCACAAAAATGTGGATTTCAAACGGTGGCATCGCCGATATGTTCACCGTCTTTGCCCATGTGCCAACCCCCGAAGGCAATAAGTTCAGTGCTTTCTTGGTTGAACGCGCCTTTGCTGGTGTGTCCACAGGTAAAGAAGAAGAAAAACTTGGTATTCGCCTGTCCAGCACCACACAACTGATTCTCGAGGATGTCAAAGTACCAGCCGCCAATTTGCTTGGCGAAGTCGGTTGGGGCGCTAAAATTGCTTTTAACATCCTCAACATCGGGCGCTACAAACTTGGTTCTGGCGGTGCGGGTGGCAGCAAAGTGATTTTAGAACACAGCGCTAAGTACGCCAAAGAACGCCATAGTTTTGGTAAACCAATCGCCAGTTACGGCGCGATTCTCGAGAAATTAGGTCAGATGGCAACCAGTATTTTCGCCGCCGAAACCATCACTTACCGCGTCACGGGAGCAATAGATGCTGCCGTGGAAAAAGGCATGGATAAACTCAAAGCCATCGAAACCCACCGTGTCGAAGCCAGCATGGTTAAAGTCTTTGCTACCGAAGTTCTATCCATGTGCGCCGATGAAGGTTTGCAAGTCTTTGGTGGTTTTGGTTACTCCGAAGAATACCCAATGGCACGCGCTTACCGTGATGCGCGAATCAACCGCATCTTTGAAGGTACAAACGAAATCAACCGAACGCTGATTCCGGGCGAATTACTGAAAATGGCAATGAAAGGCGAATTGCCACTCTTACAAGCCGCCCAAAAACTTCAAGCTGAAATGCTCGAGCCGAGCTTTGACATGGATGAATCCGATGCACCGCTGGCAAAAGAAACCAAAGTTGTGGCGAACCTGAAAAAAGCCGCTTTAGCCGTGGCTGGCAGTGCCGCGCAGAAATTTGGTCCTAAACTCGGCGAACAGCAAGAAACCATGATGCGAACAGCCGACATGATTATCCAGGCTTATGTCGCCGAAAGTGCTGTGGTACGCGCTCAGAAAATCATCTCGAGCGGCAAGAATGCAAGTGTTGCTACAGCAATGGCGCAGATTCTGGTAGCTCAAGCCGCCGATAAATCCGCTACGGCTGGGCGCGAAGCCATCTCGAGTTTCTTAGACGGTGATGATTTCAGAATGCTGAACGCTGCCTTAAAGCGCTTCACCAAGACCGATGTGGTGAATTTAATCAAGCTCAGACGCGAGGTTGCGGCTGCCGTTCTCGAGGCTGATGGATACCCACTGAAATAAATGCAAAGCCCACCAAAACCCTCGAGTCTCGAGGGTTTTTTTATACCCCAAACTGACTCAAATGATGATTGACATGCCCATATTGTTGGACACCCCATTCTTCTGGAGTCAAGTGACCAAAAAAAGCATGGGGTTGTTTGGTCACTTGACCACTTTGAAATGTACGCAAAATCGCCACGAGTCTGGTCTTTTCTTCAGCAAAGTTTCTTGCCTCGAGAATCCGAAAACCTGGCAAAGTTGGTGTGTTGTGTGGTTGTGGCTGACCATTCAATGCGCTCACTCGAAAAAAACGTCCTAACAGCTTGCCTATCAGGGTATATGGCGGATTCCATTCGCCTGTTGCCATCTGCAAAATCACATGGCAATGCGCCATCATTTGGGCAACGTCCATTTTCCCCCCAAGGGCTTTGGTCGTGGGTTGTAGCAATTCGATGCGCCTAGAACTTCCTCGAGAATAGTTTGGTCTAGTAATGATTTCACGGCTCGAGTATAGCAAACGGTTTGCACAACGATGTTTATTTGGCTTCTCGAGGCAAATCAAAAAAGGCGGTGTAGACTTTTTCTTGGAGGTTAAAGATGAACATTCGTGATGTCTTGATCGGTGCGGGTTTGGCTTTGGCAGGGGTTGCTTTGGCGCAGTCGGTGCAACGCAGTCTTAATTTGGTGGTGGCTGGTAAACCTTCAAGCAGCAAAGCCATTGTGGTACAAAACCAAACCTTTGTGCCGCTGTCGGTGCTTGGGGCAGTTGGGGTCAAAAGCGCGGTGGCTGGTGATACGCTCACCCTGTCTGGTGCGTCCGAAGGTGGGGCAAATCAGATTGGAGCGGTTGAAGGCTGTGTTGGGCAAGATTTATTCAATGGAATGCTGCGCGTCAAAATAACTGGCATTGTGCGGCTCGAGACGTTAAGCGACTGGACAAATTTCAAGGGCTGGGCAATCCAAGCCGAATTCAAAAATGGGACGGGCGAACGGATCCAACCTCAGGATATGGGCTTAAAATCAGCTTCGATTGTCCGAGCCAATGGCACGTTGCTTGGCGCGGATACAACTGGAATCAGCACCCGAGACTGGGACAAGGTGCGGTACGCTGACCTGCTGGCTGGGGCAACCTTGAACCATGCAATTAAATTTATTGACCCTGATTCCGCCCCCGATGCACTGCCGACCAAGCTCTTACTCGAGGTTGACCCAAGCAAAGTCAAAAATGGGGTTAAAGCCAAGTTTAATGTCAAAGACCCGAGTTTTCGGATTGATTTGACATGTAAAAAATAATTAAGTATCTACCACTTTCATTTTGGAATTTTCAAAAAGCGGCAATTCTGTTCTTGCTCGTAAAATAGCACCTCACGGGCTACTCGCGCCCATTACAGTGGTAGATACGCTGTCCCTACTCCCGTTAGTCGGAAATGTTTTAGAAAAAACACTAAAACATTTCAGGGAGGTATTTACCTGCGGCGTTTTTTGCGAAAAGGCTGCATGTCTGGCGCAACTCCATCGGCAATCAGATGCAGCCATTGCGAAAGGTAATAACCAACCGCTAGACCCAGCACCGCCTGAGAAGCCAGTAAGCCACTCGAGAACACGCCTTGTAAGCTGGTTAAAAAATCATGCAGGATACCTCGAGTCACACCTTGGAGTTCCGTCTCGAGAATCGGTTGGCGCAACAACCAGACGGGTAGTGCCAGCAGTAGTGCCAAATAGATAACTCGGGTCAGCGGTCCAACAATCCAAGTGTGCGATAAACCTCGGTGCGAGAACATCATGCCGTAAGGTATCCATAAAAACCCTAAAATACCCCAATTCTTCTTGGAATCCACGTTCTGCTCGGCTAAGTCAAGATCAGGCGAGAGCATGAACGTACCAACCATAAACGCCCCAGAGAAGGTCAGCAGTGTGGCAGGCTCGAGTTTAACCCAA
>JAAFJQ010000094.1 GCA_013298185.1 Deinococcales bacterium | reverse complement strand
AATCTGGGTTTTCCAGTTGGTCAAATCAGTTCAATTATTGGCAGCAATGGCTGTGGCAAAACCACCTTGCTGCGCTCCTTGGCTCGGCTTTTGAAACCCAAAACTGGTGCGGTGCTGCTCGAGGGCAAAGCCATTCACGAGTTGCCAAGCAAAGAAGTGGCGCGACAACTGGCTATTCTACCTCAAGCGCCAATTGCTCCTGAAGGTATCACCGTCGAGATGCTGGTGCAGTTTGGACGGTATCCATACCAAGGATTTTTCCAGCAACTCAGCAGCCAAGATCGGCATTTTATTGAACTCGCACTGCGCCAAACGCGAATGCTCGAGTTGCGCGAACGGCGTTTAGAAACCCTTTCAGGTGGGCAGCGACAACGGGCTTGGATTGCCATGGCACTAGCGCAGGACACACCGATTTTGCTGCTCGACGAACCAACCACGTATTTGGACATCATGCACCAACTCGAGGTGCTGCATTTGCTCGAGGAGTTGAACCGAATGTCGCAAAAAACCATTGTGATGGTGCTGCATGACCTGAATCAAGCCTCGAGGTACAGCCATCAGTTGATTGCCATGAAGGATGGTCAAGTCTTGGTTCAGGACACGCCCGAAAAGGTCTTGACGCATGAATATTTGCAAAAGGTCTTTGGCATTCGAGCGCATCTATTGACCGACCCCTCGAGTGGCAAACCACACATCATTCCGTATGAATTGACACAGGACAATCCATGAAGCCACGGTTGGTTATCATTTTTGGATTTGGGATTGTCGTACTGGTGCTGGCTTTTTCGCTATCCATTTCAGTTGGCGCAGTTTCCATTCCCCTGCTTGAGGTTGGGCGTTTGCTGCTCAACCCAGACTCGAGTGCCTTAGCCATCATTGTGCATTCTTTGCGTGTTCCAAGGGCTTTGGTTGCTGTCATGGTTGGCTCGAGTCTCGCCATCAGTGGGACGTTATTTCAAGCCTTAACCCGCAATCCATTGGTCGGACCCGGTATTCTCGGGGTCAATGCTGGAGCCATGCTGGCTATTTTGCTGGCAATTGTCTTTGTGCCGACTGTGCCATCAGGGATTTTGGTGCTGCTGGCGTTTGGTGGTGGGCTTGGCGCGGCAACCCTAACTTTTTTGTCTACTGTCAGCTTTGGCATTAGCCCGATTCGTTTGGCACTGGCGGGAATTGCGGTTGGAGCGCTTTTGACTGCCATCTCAAGTGGAATTCAAGTGATTTTTGAGGAACGCGCTCGAGCCATTATTTTTAGTGTGGTTGGCAGTTTAGCGGGTCGAACATGGGAGCATGTCTGGATGATCTTGCCGTGGTTTTTATTGGGGTCAATCTTGGCGATGCTGTTTGCCCAGCGCCTTAACTTGATTGCTTTAGCCGAGGACACCGCCACAGGTTTGGGTTTACGGGTGCAACAAACGCGCTGGTTGCTGATTGCTTTGGCTGTGCTGCTCGCGGCGGCGGCTACCAGTGTGGCAGGACCGATTGGTTTTTTGGGCTTGATGTCACCGCATTTGGCAAGGGGTTTGGTTGGAGCGGATAACCGCTTGGTGATTCCACTGGCTGCATTGATTGGCTCGAGTATTTTGCTGCTGGCAGATGTGGCGGCTCGGGTGGTGGATGCTCCACTCGAGACTCCTGTGGGTATTCTCATTACGGCGATTGGCGCTCCGTTTTTTGTTTTTTTGGTACGGCGGATTCATTCGTAACTCACATTGTAATTGCAATTGCCCTTGACAAATCTTTGAGCCACCAGCCACAATGTTTTAATTCCGAGTGAACCAGTAGGCTTTATCGGATTAGGAGCAAGATGAGAAGAGTTTTCCTTGGTTTGGTTGGCACAATCGTCTTTGGTTTCTCGCTTGTTCATGCCAGCAGCCCAGCCGTGGTCAAAAGCTATCTGCTCGAGCGGGTGGCACTGCAAAAAACCAGCACAGCGGCTTTCAAAGCAGCGGCTGAAAGCTACTTGAATCTCGCTAAAGCCCAGAATTTGAATTACACCAAACTGACCACATCCGCCAGCCGCACCGCGATTCTCGAGGCTCGAGCCGCGTGGAAACGTGCCAGTCCAATCTATGAAAGCGTCGAAGGAATTGTGGCGGGTGTGCCGATGCTGTCTTCGTTTGATTTGAATTTGGATGCTGGCTCGAGTGCCAAAGATGGTGGTGATACCGTGGTTGAGTTTGATTTGAAACTGGGCAACGGTCAAGTCCTTGTGAAGCCCGGTAATGCTTTTGGAGTCGCCGAAGCCACGCTTTGGGGAACAGATAAGGGGTACTCGAGTGGCGTGCCGTTTGATCTTGATAACAACCAAAAAATAGACTTTGGTGATGTCCTCCCCAATGCTTTTGTGCTGCAAGCCGTAGCAGACAAGCTCGATGAACTGACCAAGCAACTGCTCGAGACTGCCAAAAAATGGAATCCAAGCACCGCCGATGTTTTTGGGGCGCTCCTTGGCAACGTCCCAACCGCCGCCAGTGTTTTTATTGGACGCTGGAAGAACAGCCGCTTTGTGCTGGGCGATAAAAGCACCCAACGTGATTTCAATGTGATCTCGAGCTTGAACGATTTGGTGCAGAATGTCAGCAGTTGGCAAAAATTGTATTTGGGTGTCAGCAGCAGTGTCAAAGCCAAAAATCCAAGTCTGGATGCACAAATCAACACTGGTCTGAGCAGCTTAAAGTCTTGGGCGCAGCAACTCGAGGCGCAAGAAAAAACCCGTCGTTTCACCCCCGAGCAAGCCGAAATCATCAGCCAAGAAGGCGAGAACCGCGCCACTGCCATCACAGGGCGAATTGCACAAGCGGCAGCACTGTTGGGAGTGAAAAAATGAAACGTTTGTTGATGGTGTTCCTGCTGTGCTGCTTGAGTCTGGCAATGGCGGCACAGAATGCCGAGCCAAGTGCGGCAGCTGAGATTGTGCGCTCGAGTTTGATGTCAGCGCAAACTGAATTGGTGTTCAATCCTGCCAGCGCTCGAGATTTGGTTTTAACCGCGCAGATTGCCTATCAGAACGGTTTGTCTGAGCTTGGACAAGCCGATTTTTCGTCGTTGGTGGTGGCTATCAAGAACAACGACCAAAAAGCCCTGATGCGTGGCACAGCGCAAATCTGGACAGGAATTCTAAACGGCGCTTATCAGCAACTCGAGCAGCAGCTCAAAGCAGGCAACCTTGGTCGTGCCAAAAGCTGGCTGCTGGTGCGCGAATACCGCCGCTCGAGCAAAATCAGCACCCCTGAAACCGAGGCAACTTTGGCACTCGAGAATTTTAAGAATCTGGGTCTGGATAAAACCTTGTTGGTGGTACAAGCCGATTTGCTCGGCACGTACCAAGCTCGGCTGTCAGAGGCACTGTTGGAACTCGAGCGTAACCTCGAGCGGAATTTTTTTACGCTGTCAGTTCAGAATGCAGCGCTGGCACAAGGTTATTTTGGGATTTTGCAAAATAGCTATCCTATTGACAAGTTATTGGCTGTTCAGAAGGCATTCTCGAGTCTGGTGGCAAACCCAAGCCCTCAGCATTTGACTGCCGTCAATACCCTCCTTCATGGTTGGCGAGCCGCGCCACTCTCCGAACTCGAGCGTGATCGCAAAGCTGTGCAATTGCTGCGTTTTTTGCCGCTGATTGCCGTCGAGTACGCTCGGGGTGTGAAGACCGAAAATGACCTGACCCAAGTCACCCGCGACCTTGAAATCACCGAAGCCGCAGCGTTTTGGCAAGGTACAAATGCGGCTTTTACCGACCTCGAGCCGATGCTGGTGCAACGCGACCAAATCAGCACCCGTGAAGCACGAAAAAGCCTCAGCACCATCGGGCAGCAACTCGAGGCAGCCAGTCAGAAACAACCGGTGGCGCTGAGCGAATTGCAAAGCGAAGTCAGCAACCTACAAGCCCTACTCGAGCCACTGATTCCGACTGAGTGGCGCAAAAACGCCAGTGGTGCAGACCTTGACCTGATCAAAGAACACCTGTTGCAACTCGAGGCAGCCCTCAAACAAGGTGCGTATCCAGAAGCCGAAACCGCTCGAGTCAGCGCTTATGCGATTTTAGAAAGTGGAGTCGAAGCGCGAATCAAATTCTTTCAACCACAACTGGCTTCTGAAATCGAAATGCTGTTCTGGAACGGCTCGAGTCCGATGGGGTTGGCTAAAATTGTCAGTCAAAAAGCCTCGCTTGAAGAATTTGCTACCACCCACCAAGCCCTGCTGCAAAAACTGGGCGAAGCCGCCAAATTGGTTGGTACGGATGCCTCACCGACAGCTACGTTTGTCAATGCTCTGGTGATTGTTTTCCGCGAGGGCTTAGAAGCCGTGCTGATTCTAGCTGCGCTGCTTGGTAGCCTCAAACGCCCCGAGGTGCGTCATTTACGCCGCCCACTGTGGATTGGAGCGGTGGCAGCCTTGTTTGCCAGTGCGATTACTTTCTTGGTGATGCGCGGCATTGTCAATGCCTTTGCGATGTTTGGCGAACGGCTCGAGGCGGTGGTCAGCGTGATTGCTGTGGTGGTGCTGCTGATTATCATGAACTGGTTTTTTCATAATGTCTACTGGAATGACCGCTTGGCTGGCTTTCATAAACAAAAGCATTCGCTCATGGGTGTGGTGTCTGGGCAGGTGGTTGGCTTATTGCTGCTTGGTTTTACCGCCATTTACCGCGAGGGTTTTGAAACCGCGCTGTTCTTACAGTCGCTGGTGCTACAAGCGGGACTCTCGAGTGTCCTGTCTGGCACAGCCGTTGCTCTAATCGGTGTGGCTGTGGTTGGGGTGCTGGTTTTTGCTTTGCAAACCAAACTGCCGCACAAGAAAATGCTGGTTTTTACGGGTGTCCTGATTTGCGCTGTCCTGTGGGTGATGGTTGGCAACACCGTTCATATTTGGCAAGTTGTTGGCTGGCTGCCAATACACGCCATTGGCAATGGTTTTCCTGCTGCGCTCGGTTTGTGGTTCGGCACGTTTGCCACTTGGGAAGGCTTGGTGCTGCAATCCCTAGCCGTGGCTGTGGTGGTTGGTTCGTACTTCGTGGCAGAAGGCTTAAAGCACCGTGCCATGGAACAAAAAATTGTCGGAGCATAAGGAGCTTCGAGCTTTGCTTTGTGACGCTGTGAACGTATTTCTCGAGTTTTCGCCCATAGCTCATAGCTCACCCAAGACGAATGTCTCGAGACTTAATTCCGACTAAACCGATAGGATTAACTAAAGTTATTTGGAGGATTTATGAAAAAAGTATTTTTAATCATCGCTGCGGCTGTGGTTGTCGCCACGACAGCTGCATCACAGACACAAGAACTCACGGTTTACACAGGGCGCGGCAAGGGTCTGGTTGACCCATTGGTGCAAGCCTTTCAAGCCGAAACAGGTATTAAAATCAACGTGCGATACGGCACAGACGCACAACTCTTAGCAGCCATTCAAGAAGAAGGAACACGCTCACCTGCTGATATGTTCTGGGCGAACACCTCTGGAACGCTCGGTATCCTCAGCAAAAACAATTCGCTTGTGCCACTTCCAAACAGCATCACCAGCAAAGCCAGTGTGTTTGTGCCAGACAGCAAACGCTGGACTCCACTTTCAATTCGTTTTCGGGTGCTGGCATTTAACCCCAATAAAATCAAAGCCGAAGACCTGCCCAAAAGCGTGCTTGACTTACCAAAAATGGCTGCGCTCAAAGGACGCATTGGTTGGACACCGACCTACTCGAGCTTCCAAGATTTTGTTGGCGCAATGGCAGCCACCAAAGGCGACGCTGCCACCCGCGATTGGTTAAGCGGCATGAAACAACTCGAGCCAAAAAGTTACGGTACAAACAACACCCAAATGCTCGAGGCACTCCGCGCAGGCGAAATTGATGTCGCACTGACCAACCATTATTATATTTTGCGCTTCACCAAAGTCGGTTATTCTATTGGCACGCATTACTTCCAAACGGGCGATGTTGGTTCTCTGGCACTGGTCACGGGCGCAGGTATCTTACGCACCAACAAAAACCTAGGCGCATCCCAAAAATTCTTAACATGGCTTCTCTCGAGCAAAGCCCAACAGTTCTTCAGTGGCGAAATTTTCGAGTACCCCGTTATCAAAGGTACAATCCTCCCCTCGAGTTTGTTGCCATTGAACGACATGCTCAACCGCAGCCCAAAAATAGATTTTGATAAACTCAGTGAGTACGTGGATAACGCTCAGAAGCTCTTGCGGGAGCAGGGGCTGATATGAGGTTAAGGAGAAAAGGTTAAAGGTAAAAGTAAAACAGCCTTCGATACTTTCCTCTTTTCTCAAAATGTCTTTTTTCTCGAGTGATCCAGACGCTTCGCGTCATCAGGTTATCTTTCCTCTGCTCTTATGACTCGTTTTCAGATCGGACGTAACGCACCGCTTGGTTTGGTGGTCTTTGCTGTTGTTGTGGCTTCGAGTGTGGTGATTCCACTGCTGTACTTGGTGGTTCGAGCGCTCGAGGCGGATGGCTCGAGTTTGCAAGACATTGTGTTTCGGGTGCGTAACCTTGTTTTGCTTGGGAATACTTTGCTTTTGGCGGGGGCGGTGCTGCTTGGGGCAACCTTGATTGCTTTGCCTGCGGCTTGGTTGACAGCTCGAGTGCAACTGCCTTTTGCAAAGTTTTGGGTGGTGGTTCTGACTTTGCCACTTGCAGTACCGGGTTATGTTGGGGCTTTTGCTTTGTTGTCTGCCAGTGGTGCGGGTGGCACACTGGCTTGGTTTGGTTTGGCACTGCCTCGGATCGATGGTTTTTGGGGTGCGAGTGCCATTTTGGCGTTTTACACCGCGCCGTATTTGTTTGTGAACTTGTACGCCGCGATGGTTGGCACAGATCCTGCGCTCGAGGAAGCGGCTCGGAATTTGGGTCACTCGAGATGGCAAGCCTTTTGGCGGGTGACTGTACCGCAACTTCGTCCTGCTTGGTTGGCTGGAGCGCTGCTGATTACGCTTCATGTGATTGGTGATTTTGGTGTGGTCAGCCTGATGCGTTTTGAAACTTTTTCTTATGCCATTTACACGCAGTACATTGGCAGTTTGGACAGGGTGTACGCCGCGTGGCTGGCTTTAATTCTGCTGGTTTTAACAGTTGGTATTCTCGGACTCGAGGGACTGGCAATGCGACGGGTTTTTCTGGCTAAAAGTGGTAAGAATACCCGTGTGGCAAGTAAAATCAGTTTGGGTGCTTGGATGATTCCTGCGCTTTTGCCTGTTGTTGCTTACGCTCTGCTGACTGTTGCCCTGCCAATTTTCACCGCGATTTTTTGGATGGCTCGAGAACCACAAAGCTTGTTCTACAGCCCGTGGGCAGAACTGGCTCGAGCCATCATGGGAACAGTTTCGGCTGCCTTGCCAGCCGCTTTTTTATGTGCTTTGTGCGCCTTTCCATTGGCATATTTGGCTGTGCGTTACCAAGGTAAACTATCGGGTTTGCTCGAGCGCAGCAGTTACTTGGGGTATGCCACACCGCCATTGGCACTGGCATTGGCACTGATTTTTGTGACCCTGCGGGTTGTACCAGATTTGTACCAGACTTTGTGGTTATTGATAATGGCGTACACTGTGCATTTTCTTGCCGAGAGCATTGGACCAATTCGCAGTGGTCTGCACCAAACTCCTGTGCGGCTCGAGGAAGCTGGGCGCAGCCTTGGCTTAAATTCAAGGCAAGTTTTTTGGCGGGTGCTGATGCCGCTCCTTACTCGAGGTTTGCTGGCTGGGGTGGCGCTGGCTTTTTTAAGTGCGGCTAAAGAACTGCCCATCACCACGCTGCTTGCGCCACCGGGCTTTGAAAGCTTAGCTAAAAATGTCTATGGTTACACTTCCGAAGCGATGTTTGGCAAAGCTGCGCCTCATGCTTTAGCACTGATTCTGCTCTCGAGTGCGTTTATTGGTCTGGTGCTGCCTAATAAACAAGCTCGCTCATGAGTTTTACAGCACTTATACCAAATTGGTATTAAAACATCGAAGCTATAGAGCCTCCGAAAGAATGCCATTTCATCGTAAGTTACAGGACAGACACAGGGGTCTGTCCCTACATTCAAGGCATGAAAAATGCGTGAGGTAGGGGCGAACCCCCGTGTTCGCCCTGTTTTTCCATTTACGTATTTAATGATAAATCCGTAGGAATTTTGGACCTTTCGGAGGCTCTATCGAAGCTAGGCTTGTAGCAAATTGAGTTTTGCACCTCTTGTGAAATCTGGGAAAACCTCGCCTAGGCGCTGATGTTTAAAACGAGTCTCGAGAATTTCAGCAATAATCTCACGATAATCAAGGTTGAATCCCAAATCAGCGCGGTCATAGAGTACATCAGGGTGCAGGCTCGGGGCTTGTCCATAGACTTTCTTGCCGTTGACGCTCCCACCGAGTACCAGCATTGCACTGCCATGACCATGGTCTGTGCCTTGACTGGCATTTTCTTGGACGCGACGCCCAAATTCGGATAAGATAATTGTGGTGACATTGTTCTGCAAATTGCTGCGCTCGAGGTCAGCGTAAAAGGCTTTTAAGCCAAGTGCCAATTCTTCTAAATGATCGGCAAAATAACCTGTGCCTTTTTCGCCTTGGTATTCGTGGGTGTCCCAACCACCCAAGTCAACTGCCGCCGAACGCAAACCTAAACCTGCTTTTAAGACCGTGACAACTGTGGCAAGGTTATTGGCAAAACCAGAATCAGGGTAGCCATCTGCCTTTTTTGGCGGGGTGATGCTCGAGGCGAGCTGTAAAGCATTTAAGGTGTTGCGTCCAGCCCGCCCTACAAAGGTATCGCCTGCATAAATTCTTTCTAAATTGCGCGATAATTCTTTGCGGTACTCGGCATCATCGGCTAAACGAAAATCCTCGAGTTTCGGCATCGCCACGGCACTTAAATCACCACGCAAACTACCCGGAATGCTATTCCCAGCCGCTAAATTGGCACTGAGTTGCACCCGTAAACTGGGGGTCGGCGCACTGGCAATGGCTCGAGCCAACCAACCGCTCTTACCAATGGTTTTACCTGGTAAACCAAGTTCCATGCTGGTCATCGCATCAAAATGTGAACGCGAATCATAGGGCATTCCAGTGCCTGCCATGACTGCCATATCACCTTGTTGGTAGACATCCCAAAGCGGCTCGAGGGCTTTATGTAAACCCCAACCATTACCCAAGTTCAGAGTCAGATTGGTTGGTACTGCCAAATTCGGACGAGCCACCAAATACCGTTTGCGTTCCGTATCCTCGAGCGGCGATAAGACAGACAGGGCATCCCAACCGCCACGTAAAAACACGACCACCAAGCACTCATTGGTGGTTGGCGCAGCAAAACTCAGCCCAGTCAAACGACTGCCCGCCAAAGCCGCAATCGCACCAGAGCAACCAACTAAGAAATCACGTCGTTTCATAACAGCTCCTTTTGGAGGAAAGGGGAAAAGTAAAAGCATTGTGTAGGGTAGGCTATGCCTACCGTTTTTGTGTTGCATGATGTGGGCAAGCCCACCCTACCTCTTTTCAATTTGAAATGGTTTTTGCCTTCGACCTTCGCCTTTCCTGCCTAGCTCTTTACCTCTCGAGAAACTCTGGACTCATCACAATGAAGCCTATGGCTTCGGTTAAGCGCCATTTGAGGCTATCAGGGTCGGTGATTGGGCTGTTGGGGTCGGCGTTGTCTCGGAGTTTGTCAAGGACGGTTTGTTTGAGGTTGGGGCTGGGTTCTCTGCCTAGGATTCGGTTCAGCCAAAAAGCAGCGATGGTGTTGGGGGTGTTGCGCGGGGCGGTGCGCTCGAGGAGCGGGGATTGATAACTTTCGTCCCAGTTGTGAGCAAAACCATTTGCCACACTCCAGAATCGCAGTAAGCTGGTGCTGCCCAACCAGTGGTCGCGGGTATCGGGGTAACCATCGGGCATGGGATGATTAAATGGCATTTGTCCAAGCCAATCGGTGGTCCATTGGCGGTCTGGCTCGAGCTTAAACTCAGTCTCGAGGACTTTGCAAAGGCTGTAAAAACGTTCCAATGGGCGTTTGACTTTTTCACCCCATGTTTGACTGAATTCATCCGATAAAACAATGGCACGTAGCACCTGCTTAAGCTGGTTGGGTGATTTTTGCTGCTCGAGAAAGACTTTGGCGATGCGGTTGACTAAATTCTCAGATGGGGTGTCGGTGACCAAGCGCCGACAAAGTTTACGGCTGATAAATCGGGCTGTGCCAGGATGGTATGCGAGTGCGTCCAGAACATCAAAGCCATCTTTTTGTGGGGCTTGGTCTGGGGGTAGGAATTTGCCTAGTACGGTTTTTTGAAAACGGTCATGCCATGGTGGGTAAAATATAAATTCGCCAGTATCGCCCACAGAATCTTTGTCGTCAGTCACGCGCCAACCTGTGAAGCAACGGGTGGCTTCGTAGACATCGTCATCCACATAACCAATGGGGTTACCGCTCGAGAAACCACGGATTTCTTGTTGGCGTTTGATGCCTAAGTAATTTTCTGCGCCTAAGGTGTGGAGTTCAAACAATTCTCGAGCAAAGTTTTCGTTTGGTCCAGCACGTTGGTTGCTCGAGTTATCGAGGTAATAGAGCATACTTGGGTGTTGGGTGACTGCGCCGAGCAGCGTGCGGAAATTACCAAAAGCATGGGTGCGAATCACATCACGGTCAAAGCTGGCGAACAATGCCGCGATTTGTTCTTGACGGCTCGGGTCAATGTTAAAATGATTGTGCCAAAAATCAGCCATCACTTCGAGCAGCACACGGTTACTCCAAACGCCTCGAGCCAGTGTTGCCAGCCGAGTCTCGAGCGCGGGTTGCACTGCGATTTCATACCGATTGGGGTCGTTGTCCGGTACGTCGCGGATGTGTTCTGCCCAAAGTTTGGTCAAGGGTTTTTTTAGAGTCTTCAATGCCTCGAGTCGTTTTTCGCAATCAGCATCAAGGATTTTACTTGGCTCGAGTTGACGCTCCAACCATTTTTGCAAACGTTCTTTTGGTGTGGCTGCCAAAGCACGAAAAGCCTCGAGTTCACCTGGGCGAGCGCCAAATGCCAATTTGGTGTAAACCATCACTTCAAGCGGTGGGATTGCCATACATAACTGTAGTCCAGCCAAGCAGCCTTGGCGTGAAAACCCCATGAAGCACATGAAGATATTGTTGAAAAATTCATATAGGTGGCAGTTGAAAAATTCTTAAGCCAGTACAAGTAGAATACAAACATGGAAATCCGACCAACCCGTGTGGTGAATTTGCTACCCGCCGCTTTGATTGTGCTTGGTGTACTGCTGCTTTGGGGCGCAATCCAAACCCTAGGACAAATTCTTTTACTGATTACCTTAGCACTGATTATTGCGGCTGGCCTAAACCCAACCGTGCTGTGGCTGACCGAGCGGCGCATCCCAAGAGGTTTAGCCGCAGCCTTGATTCTTTTTGTGGTCTTGGGCGGCACCGTTGGCTTAATTGGCGCTTTAATTCCAGCACTGATTTCCCAATTAACCAGCTTAGTCTCGAGCATTCCTAGCATTGCCCAGAATGTACAAACTTGGCTGATTCAATCCACCTCGAGCAACCCGCTCCTGAAAAGCGTTTCCGATTCGCTCGCCACGGGCGACCTAGCTAAGCAATTACAAGGTTTACTCAGCGCTGTGCCAAGCACACTTTTATCGGCACTTGGAGCGACCAGCAATGTCTTAAACAGTGCGCTTTTAGGGGTTTTGTTGCTGCTGATGGGTTTTACGGTGCTGATTTCGCCTGAACCACTCTTAAAAGGCGCAATTGCTGCCATTCCCAATTCGTACCGCGATGAAGCCTCGAGAGCCATGGCGCGGATTGGTAAGCAATTATCAGCTTGGCTGATGGCAACCTTGTTTCTCTCCTTTGTGATGGGCGTAGCAGTGGGCATTGGCTTAACCATTTTGGCACTGTTTGGGATTAACTCAGGCAATATTTTACTTTGGAGCGTGATTGCTGGTGTAACCAACATCATTCCTGTGATCGGACCACTGTTTGGATTGCTGCCACCTGTTTTGTCCAGCTTATCGCCCAATCCACAAAATGCGATTTGGGTTGGGATTGTGGTTTTTGCCATGCAGCAAATTGTTTTTAATGTACTTGTACCGATTGTCATGTCTCGAGGCGTCAGTCTACACCCAGCCAGTTTGTTGGTTGGGGTGCTGATTTTCTCAGGATTATTTGGCGTGATTGGCGCATTTTTAGCTGTGCCGTTCCTCATTATTTGCAAAGCCCTGTACGAAGAACTGTATTTGCCTGCCATTGGCTCGAGAGCCGTCACGGACGAAGAAGTCGCCAAAGTGCTGCGCGGTGAGATTCTCGAGGAAAGCTAACCTCAGCCTGCTCGAGGTACACGAACTCAGCCTGCTCGAGGTGCGCGAACTCAGCCTGCTCGAGGTACACGAACTCAGCCTGCTCGAGGTGTCCAAAATTGCGCCCCCTTTCGGGGGCTGGGGGAGGGATGTATGGAGGCGTCGCTTTGGCAATGCCTTCATTTTATACCGTAGCCCCACTTGATGAGAATTGTCCTCGAGTCACTGCTTTAAGTAGAAGTTTTGTGTACCAGAAAGGAATTTTGGAGGATTTTTTGTGAAGTTTATAACGTCTTTTTGACGCTGAACAAACGAATTTAGACTGAGTTCAAAAATGATGCACCGATGGATATTCAGTTTACCAAAAGACTTTGGAATTCTCGAGAAATGCGTTTAGGACAAAAAGCGAGAAGCTAAACAACTCATTCAAACCTGATTCTCGAGATGGACTTTATGAATTTATCAGTTGTAATACCAAGTTAAGCTGTTCAATTGCGCGATTGAACAGCCGAGCTATGCGAGTGTTAAAAATACCGAGCTAAGCATTTGAGGCGCGAACAGCCCGAAAGGTGCTGTCTTGTGAGCATCTTGCGACAGCAAGAGCGACAGTTTGACCGATTTCTGGTCAAACGAGAGCGATTAGCTTAACTCGGTATAACTGCATTGCAAGTTGATTTGCGTTAGAATAATCACATCCATTTTGAAACCGAGCAGTGCTTAAGGTACGATAGATCATATCGAAGTGTTTTTGTTGGTGAACGAGGAGAAATTGTGAAGTTTTACGTTATTGGGGATGTCACTGTAGATCATATGCACTTTCTTGAACGAATCCCAACAGCGGGAGAGGACATCACACCCAAAAACAGTGTGCTGCTGCCCGGTGGTGCAGGTGGAACAATGGCGTACCATGCGGCGCATTTGGGTCATCATGTGACCTTAGCAGCTCGAGTTGGCACAGACCCTTTTGCCAGTGTGGCACTCGAGCATTTAAGCAATGATTTGCTGAACTTAAAAGCAGTGCAACGCGACCCCAGCATCATGACCAGCACCGTCACGATTTTAGTTACTGAAGGCGCAGAACGCACCATGATTTCTGCCAGTGGCGCTAATCGGCATTTGGACCCAAGTCAGCTCAGCCAAAAAACCCTCGAGTCAAACGATGCTTTGCTGGTCAGCGCTTACGCCCTGATTGGTGGCACACAACGCGAATACGCCCAAACCGCCATGGATTTTGCCAAAAAAGCTAAGATACCTGTTTTTATTGACCTTGGTACAGGCGCAGTCAACGCAGCTGGAACCAGTTTGCTCGAGATGGTCAAAGGTGCAGATTATTTATTGATGAACCAACTCGAGTTATTTCGGATTACCGGACACAGCAGTATTTCCGAAGCCCTCGAGCAACTCGAAGTGCTTGGTTTACAAACCGTGGTGATTAAAGTCGGTGCGTTAGGCGCGATCCTTTGGACGCCCAAAGAATCTGAACTGCTCGAAGGTTACACCATCGAAGGAGTACTGGACACCACCGGAGCAGGAGATGCCTTTACCGTTGCCTTTGCTCATGCGGTTTTAAGTGGTTTTACGCTGTCTCGAGCCGTGGCATACGCCAATGTGGCTGGGGCATTGGCAGCTTTATCGGTCGGCGCTCAAGGTGCGGTGCTGAACCACCAAGATATTTTGGAGCGCTTAGATGAACGCGAAGCCACTCGAGCTGCCCGTAAGCAAACTCGAGCAGGTAAGCGAGTCAAGCAAAGCTCAACTCCAAGCCCAGTGAAAGCGCCTGTCCCCGCGAAGCCTCTGACCTCGAATCCTCCCGTTGCCATAGCGCAAAGTAAGCCCGTTCCCGTGGTACAGAATCAATCCACCCAAGCATCTGTTACCTTAGAACCAGAAGAACCAAAGAAACGCGGACGCAAACGCGCCACTTAACCCAAAAGGTTCGCCTCAAACCACAAAGCACAAGCCATTAAAACAGCATAGCAAAACGAAATGCGCCCAAGCCAAGCTCGAGCGCTATTTGCTATTAAGAGCCTAGCCTGAAAGCCTTGAAGCTCTAAATGCAATCCACGAGCAAGCAAAATGCAGCTCAGCAACAAAGTTCGCTGTTTTCTTCGACCATCTCACCAATAATGCCCTAAACCGATTAATCCAAC
>JAAFJQ010000093.1 GCA_013298185.1 Deinococcales bacterium | reverse complement strand
AGGATTGCGTCCTTCATTGACGCAAGGAGTCTCGAGCAAACCAAAGACTTCTTGGAGGCGCACTGCCAGCACAGGCGAACTGCCATCCAAGCTGTACTCGAGGCGGATTTGGCTACCGCTTGGTACGGGTAGTTTGGCGGGTGCAAATTCATTCACGAGGCGTTGGACTTCCCAAGGCAGTGCTTGCTCGAGAATCGTGCGTAAATCGAGCTTGGCAAAATCAGTTTGGCGGCGCACGGACTCGAGGTGTGGGGCTAACCAAGTCTCGAGGGTATTGTGCAAGGCAGCATCCGAGTAATCTGGAAATGGTTGCCCACGCCAAAGGTGTAGGCTTTGCACTCGAGCTTGGAATTGACGCACTGCTTCTGTCCATTCGAGCAAGTTTGGATTGCTGCGAATGGCTTGGCAAAGAACCCTGATTTTTTCTTGGGGATTTGGCTTCTCGAGCGGTTTAGAATCGAGCAGAATCTCGCCAATTCGGGTTTCGGTACGGGCGATCAACGCGCCTTCTCGAGCATCCCAATGCAGCGCGTGGTGGGTGGTGGTGAATGGCTCGAGGTGGGTTTTTTCGATTGGGGCGCACAAGTAGATTTTGCCTTCTTCGCTGCCAGCTTCGGCTTGGGCAACAGCGAGAAATGGTGTGCCGAGCAAAGGGTCAGAAGGTGGAAGTTGCACTCCACGTCCAAGAGCAAGTTTGTAACGTCTGGTCTCCCCTACCCGAAGTTGCGCGATTCGGTCTGGATACGCCAAGGCAATCAAACGCCCAAGGTCGGCATGGTTGAAAGCTCGAGTCTCGAGTTGGGTTTTGAGGAGTTTCGCCCATTGCTGTGCGACTTTTTCCACTCGCTCGAGGCGAAAACGATCCGCTTCAAATGGGCGTTTGCCTGCTCGAGCTAAGCGCAGGGCTTCGATTCGCAAACCAAGGTCGGTACTGTCAGACTCGAGAAAATCTCGTTCCTCGAGAATCGCGGCAACATCGGCTGCTAAGGCTGCTAAACCCAATGTCTGCGCCTCGAGCGCCAAATGTGCCAAACGCGGATGAGCTGGAAAACGCAACATGGCGCGTCCTCGAGCGGTGATTTTGTTCTGCTCAGTTGCGCCTAGGCGTTGCAGCAAATCCTGTGCTTTCTCGAGCGAAGCAGGATTGGGCGGCGTGACCCACTCGAGCGAATTTGCGCCCCACGCAGCCAACTCGAGGGACAGTGGGGCGAGGTCAGTCTCGAGAATTTCTGGTTTACGCTGGCGTTCTAAAGTGGCGTGTTGGCTTTGCGTCCAGAGGCGATAGGCAATACCAGCCTCCAAACGCCCTGCTCGTCCTGCTCGTTGGGTGGCGGCATCCACGGTCACACGCAGCGTCTCGAGGCGGGTCAGGCTGCTTTTAGGGTCAAAGCACGGTACTCGGGCATAACCGCTATCCACCACGATTCGCACACCTTCAATCGTCAAACTGGTTTCGGCGATGCTGGTGGATAACACCACTTTGCGCCGCCCTTGCGGGTCAGGCAAAATAGCGCGTTGCTGCGCTTCGAGGCTGAGTTCACCGTACAGTGGTAGCACCAAAGCATCACAGTCGCGCAGCAAATCGGCACAGCGCAGGATTTCACCCGCGCCGGGCAGGAATGCCAGCACATCGCCAGACTCGGACTCGAGGGCGCGTAAGACACCTTGGGCAACGCGGTTGGGGATGGGTGTCTCGAGTTCTCTTGCAGCGTATCGAATCTCGAGTGGGAAGCTCCGACCTTCAGCACGAAGCACGGGGGCATTCAGCAACACCGACAAATTCTGACTCTCGAGGGTGGCGCTCATGATGATGATTTTCAGATCGGGACGCAATTCGCGTTGAATCTCGCGGCACAGCGCCAAGGAAAAATCAGCGTGAATACTGCGCTCGTGGAATTCATCAAAGACAATGCAGGTGTAACCATCTAAAGTTGGGTCATCCTGCAAGCGGCGGGTCAGCAAGCCTTCGGTCAGCACCTCGAGTTTGGTTTGTTTAGAAATCACTTTTTCAAAACGCACCGCGTAACCCACGCGCTGCCCAGCTTTTTCACCAAGTAAACTCGCCATGCGACTGGCGACACTTCGCGCTGCCAAACGCCGAGGCTCGAGCATGATGATCTGATGACCTAACTCGAGTAGAAATAATGGCAGCAAGGTGCTTTTACCCGCACCAGGCGGGGCTTCAATCAGCACAATTGGGTTTGTCTCGAGCGTCTGCTGTAACTCGGGGAAAATTTGCTCGATGGGCAACACAGCAAGAACGCTACGACACTTGACCCCGAGATTCAAGAACCATACGAAAGGATGATGACAACCCAACACGCGATTTGCTAATTTGTAATGCTGTAGACTACCCTTGGTAGTTCAAAAGGAGAACAAACATGGATGAAATTAAAAACGCAGCAGCCGCAGCCACCAATGTCGCAGGGGACGCAGCCAACCAAGCCAAAGACGCAGCCGGTAACGTGGCTGGTCAAGCCAAAGACGCAGTCGGAGACATTGCTGGTCAAGCTGGCGACCTCGGTGCAAAAGCGGCTGACATGGCAGGCGATGCCTTAGAAAAAGGCAAGGAATTCGCTGCCGATGCCGCCGAGAAAGCCAAGGAACTCTTGGGCGATGCTCCAGAAAAAGCCATGGAATTTGCTGGTAACGCAGTTGAAACCGTCAAAGACGTTGCCGAAGATGTTGCCAAAGGCGTTTCTGATGCCGTTGGCGGGGCGCTCGAGGGTGCAAAGAACCTCTTGGGTGGTTTGTTCGGCGGCGGTAAAGACGGCGACAAAGAGGCTTAAGAGCTTCTAGCTGTGAACTGCGAGAGGCTATTCAACGATTTCCTCTGACAGGAACAAGAACCAACCGTAGGGGCGGGGCTTGCCTCGCCCATACGCATCAATTTAAAAACAAAAGCCTTTCAGTACATGCAAAATCGCAATCAGTCAGCCCCTCACCCGACTTCGTCACCCTCTCCCAAACAACGCGCTACGCGCAGGGAGAGGGGATCGGGCTGTGTTTTCGTTTCAGTTGCGTGACTCGAGAAGCCAAATTCCTTAACATCAGAACCCCTCAATGAGGGGTCGAGCGCAGCGAGGGGGAGTACCTGGGGCATTGCATTTTTTCGATGTAATCCTTGAGAAATTCCCTTTTGATGATGTGCATGGGTTGGGTTTGCCTAACCTTTGCAATTCGCAGAACTTATTTTCGGACGACTCCTTGGTTATTGGTAATGCTCGAGGTACAGTGCTTGGGCTGCCCACATGGTTTCAAATAGGGTATCTATTTCCTTTGGGCTGCACACGGCGGCGGTTAGTGGGTCAATCATCAGGGCGTATTTGGCGGCTTGTTTTGATTGTTCTAAGATGGCTTGTACCACCAAATTGTTGACTGCCATGTGCGCTCGGTTCAGGGCGGCTAGTTGCTCGGGCAATGCTCCAAAAGGTTGTGGGTGCAGTCCGTTTTGGTTGACCACACAGGCAATTTCGATGCAGCCGTTTGGTAAGTTGCTGATGTAGCCGTGGTTGAGGACATTGCCGTATATGGTTGTTTCTCGGTTAAGCAATACCGCTTCGATGATGTTTGAAGCGTATTCTTGGCTTCGCTCGAGTGGAATGGTTTCTTCGCCAGACAGCATTTTTGGCACTCGAGCGTCGTGTTCGGTGCGCCAGCGTATCCAGTTGTTGGCGTAGAATCCGCTTTCGCCTTTGTAGCCACTTCGCATGTACTGCTCGAGCAAATCTGAGCGTTTACGAAAGTACGGTATGTATTCGCTGAAATGTCCGCTTGATTCGGTGACAAATGCACCGAGGTGCTTCATGATTTCAAAGCGCACGGGGTCTTTTTCGTAGACTTCGGGGCTTTTGGCGCGTTGGTGCAGGAGCGGGTAGAGGTCTTGGTTGTTGTGGCGTAACTCGAGAAACCAAGCGTTGTGGTTTAAGCCAGCCAGTCTAAACTGCATTTCTTTGTGCGGCACGCCCAAGTGTTCTGCCAGTTCGTAACTGGTGCCTTGGACGCTGTGGCATAGTCCAACGACTTTCATGGTAGTGGCATTCAGGGCGGTTTGGGTCAGGATGCTCATGGGGTTGGTGTAGTTCAGCACCAGTGCCTTGGGGCAGAGTTGTTCGCAATCGCGCAGAATCTCGAGCCATGTGGGGGCGGTGCGTAAGGCTTTGAATATCCCGCCCGGTCCGATGGTATCGCCGATGCACTGATCCACGCCAAAGCGCAATGGGATTTCATAATCAAATCGCACATTGGGTAAGCCTGCCACTTCGATGGTGTTGATTACAAAGTCAGCATGTTGCAAAGCTGTGTGGCGTTCGGTGCTGGCATGGACAACCCAATTTTTTTGTTTGAGTTGAATTACTTTTTCTGCCAGTGAACGCGATAACTCGAGACGCACTGGGTCAATGTCCACCAAGGCAAATTCGCCTTGCTCGAGTCCGTCTATGGACAGCACATCGGTGATCAGTTGACGCGCAAACATGGCGCTGCCTGCGCCGATAATCACTATTTTTGTCATTGTTGATCCTTACAATCCGTCGTTGTCATGCCAATGGTTTTGCCAACGCGGATCAATGCTTTCCAAAGCTGGTTGGTAGCGAATATCGGTGGATAAGCGCATGATGTTGTTCATGTCGGTGTTGTTTAAGCTGGCGTGCAGCAAGTACGGGCTGTGAATCACCATATCGCCAGCTTGGTAATCGGCAATGAGCCAGCGTGTATTCAGTTGATTGGCTAGGCTGGGTAAGTCGTATGAAATATGTTCAGCCCGTAGTTTTCCGCCTTCTTCAGCATCGCGGCTGGCATAGTGCTTGTGGCTGTTCTCGAGGTAGGTCAGTCCGCCGCGTTCGGCTGGGCAATCGCCGAGCGGAATCCAAGCGGATAAGAGGTTTTTTGTGCCTTCACGCAAGTACACAAGGTCATAATGGGCAGGTGTGACCCAAGTTTCATCAACCCGAGCATGACGAATCAGTTTGCGCTTATGAAGATGCACCGGAGCATCGAACAACCATCTAAAAAAATCTTGCACCGAGTAACAAAATTCTACATAGGTTTCGCTTGGCACGACCTCTTCAAACAGCACTTGTCGCACCTTGGCACGGTCATACTCAAGCCGCGATGCCAGACCGATGATCGGGTCTGAATTCGCCTCGAGCAAACCAGATGACTCGAGTGCAGCGAAGTAAAATCTTCTGAATTCAAGCACTGCTTCGGGTTGAAGCGCCCCGCGCAGATATACATACCCGTGCTGCTCGAGCCGATTCCAAAGTGCTGTGCGGTCTTGGCGGTCTGCTTCGGGGACTGGTTCAAGCCATCCCAAACGAGCTTGGCTTGTCTCGAGAACATGGGAGGTGCAAGCCAAGGTAGGCAAGTCTGAGATGGCTCGGGTCATGATTTATTTTACCTCAATTCGGTCTAAATTCAGCCAGTTGTTGCTACCTTTGCTCGAGTTGTAAATCAGGGAAATGGTGTTTGAACCAGCGTTCAGTGGAATGTTGACGCTGATGGTGGCGTAGTTGCCCCAACCGCCCGTACCAGCGAAACTCTGGTTAGCAACAATGTCTGCGCCGTTGGCAAAGACCAAGCGACTGGCATTGCCTGCTCCTGCGGCGTACCTAAAAATCACGGTTGCGGTTCGGGCGGTGCTGCTGTTGACGGTAAAATCCACCCATTTGCCATCAGCGTTCCAACCTGCCACATAACCCGTGCCAGAGTAACCAGCGTAAATACTTTCTGTGCCTAAGCCACCGCGCAGCGTGGCGTTTTCGGCTTCGTAGAATGTGCCATTGGTGGCAACTGGTGGATTGGTGATTTCGCCACCCGCGTTCAGCAGTGCCACACCACCGATTAAAAGCGTTGCCGCCGTGTGGGTTGCCATGTCGGGTGAACCAACCGGACCTTTCCAAATAAATCCAAGGGTGTTGTTGCCATTTCTCGAGGTATTCCAGACCGAATTGGCGTTGTTGTTCAGAAACGTTGCGTAAGCTGGTTTGTTGCCACGGTCAGCGTTGTACAGCCGTGCCAGCCCTTGGACAAACGGACCCTTAAAAATCAAGTGGTCGCCGCCACCACAACTTGTGGTTTCACAAGCCGGTTCTTTGAGGATTCCTCCTGCGTAAACTTGGTTGTTGATCGTGGCTTCGGCAATTTGTTCGGCTTTGAAGAGGTATCCTCGGTTGCCATTGATGCGCCACAATTCGACCAGAGCGCCAAGAATCACTCCTTGGTTGTACGTCCAAGTTGTACCATTGTTGTTCTGGCAAGCGCTGTTTAAGCCGTCATTGACAAAGTTAGAGGCGTTAATCATGCCAGAATTGTTAAACCAATTCCAAGTCTTAAATGCCCAATCGTAATAACTGCCTGCCCCCGTTCCATTGGGGCTGCGCCGATGCAATTTGGCGGCTGCCAATAAAAACAATTCGTTGGTGATGGCGTTTTTATAATCTCGAGCCGAACTCCACCACAACCCACCACCGCAAGTTGAATCCCATTGGTTGGTTAAACCACTAAAAATGGCTTTGGCTTCATCTAAAAATTTGACATCCGAAGTCACATCCCAAGCCCTGAGCCAAGTGTTCAAGTACCAACCGTCATCGTCATACGATGGCGAACGACGATTTTTATACCGAGCAAAGGAGGTATCTAAAACAGTTCGGTAGGTAGCATTGCCTGTGCGCTGCAAGGTGTTAATCACTGCGTCCAGCGCCAAGGCGGGTTGCCACGCCTCGCCTGTGGGGGTTATCCAAGCACCTGTGTTCGGGTCATTAAAATTGAGTAAGCGTGTGATCGCAAGGTTGTCTCGGTCTTCGGGGACTCCTTGCAGTTGTAAAAGTGAACTCGAGGATTGGGCTGGGCTTTGTTGACAACTTAAAAAAGCCATAACCACAACCATTGCCGTGCTGATAAAACTTAAACGCATACCAAGCTCCTTTGGGCTAATTTTGTGCTGATTTTGTACTCAGTCAGCCATGACCAGCGCTGGCTCGAGCTTTTCTTTAATTTGCAAATTCGGCTTTGCCTCGAGTTGCGCGATGTGCAGCACCAACTCGGCGAATAAGCCATTTGCCCAGCCAAACCATTCACGGCTGAAATCCTCGGGGTGGTCTGGGTCGAAGCTCTCGTGCATTAAACCCGTTCCAGCCGTGGTGGACAGCAGCATCTCGAGCATGGCTTGGGCTTCTTGTGGGTCGGTGCTGGTGATGCCTCGCATCGCCATGCTCAGTGTCCAAACCCGTTTACCGGGGGTGTGGGGGCTGCTGATGCCATTGGCGTAACGTCCGACATGATAATGCGGGTTGTGGTGGCTGAGCAGTAGCCGACGGGTGTTTTGATAAATCGGATCGGTGTTTGGTCGGTAGCCAAGGTACGGTATGGACAGTAAACTGGGGATATTCGCGTCGTCCATGATTAGGGCGTTGCCGAGTCCGTCCACTTCGTAAGCATAGATTTTTCCAAATTCTGGATGCTCGAGAATCGCGTGTTGGTTAATGCCTGCTTCGATTTCTGAACGCAGTTGCAAGGCTCGAGCCGACAATGCCGGGTCTGAAAAAATGGTGGTCATCATTTCCGCTAAATGCTCGAGTTCAACCACTGCCATCATGTTACTTGGAATTAAGTAACCGTAAGTACAAGCATCGTCCGAGGGGCGAAACCCCGACCAGACCATGCCTGTGTAGGCTACAGGTGTGCCTCGTCCAGCGTTTAACAGCGTGTCAGTGGGCAGTAAGAGCGGTTCGGGGCGTTCAAAAGAGTAGGTTGAATGCTCGTGATGTTGCTCGAGCTGCATGACTTCTAGTATTTTCTCGAGGGCTAAGTAAAAATCTTTGTTCAAAGGGCTGGTATCGCCTGTGTTTTTCCAGTAAGCATAAGCCAAGCGAATTGGGTAGCACAGCGAATCCAGTTCAAATTTGCGTTCCCAAACCCAAGGGCTTTGCCGTGGTTGATCGGCGGTGTGTCCATGACCGTTGGCTTCGGGGTTAAAGGCGTTGGCGTATGGGTCGAGCAGCAGACAGGCGGTTTGGCGTTTTATCAACCCTGCTATCACTTGACGCAGCGCTGTATCCTCGGCAATCAAGGGTAAGTACGGGTTGACTTGGGCGCTCGAGTCGCGCAACCACATCGCAGGAATATCGCCTGTAATCACAAAGGTTGTGCCGTCTGGCATGGTTTGAATCGAGGTTGCTAAGGTATTGGTAAAACAGCGCTCGAATGCCGCCGCGATTTCTGGGTTTGTGGCGAATTGTTGATGGATGGTCTTGATTTGTTTTTGAATAGAAGGGTAAGTGTTCACAGCAGTACCTCGTTGGTCGTCATGTGGAAACTCGAGGAGGAGGAGGAAAGTTCCCACATGACGTTCAAACCCATTTACTTGCTGGCTTTGATAATTGCGTTGACTCGAGTCACAATGTCGTCAAGTCCGACTTTGGCATCGGTTTTGCCACTCAGGATGTCGTTGTAACTGGCGTTCAGGACATCAAATCCTTTACCTGACCATGAGGATAAGAACCGCACGCCTTCTTTTTTCGGAGCGGTCAGCATGGCGTTGACACTTTCAGCCACACTGGCTGCGCCATCTTTACGGAGTTGGTCAAAGTATGGTTTGGCACTTGGCACGTAAGCGCTTGGGGCAACCGGCGCGGCTGGCAGCACGCTTTCCCAACCTTTGGTGTTCAGGTACTTAAAGACTTTCCAAACCGCATCTGGGTTTTTGATGTAGGTCGGGCTGGCAATACCAACCGCGTCGTAAATCGAGACATTCACCCGACCGGTTGGCAGTGGAGCAAAGCCCCATTTGAATGGCAGTTTTCCTTCGATCATGCCTTTGGCGACCCATTGACCCGTGCCGAGCATCGGGATTTTACCAGCCGCAAAGAGTTGTTCTAAACCGTCACCGGGGTAATTGCGTGGTGTCACCGAACCGTTCTTAATCGCAGCCGCCCAATTGCGAGCCGCCGAGACCAATTGCGGGCTGTTTTGAACTTTATCCGCCTCGAGAATCCGACTTTGGAACATCGGTCCACCTTGGCTGGCAGCGTACTGGCTGAGCATAAAAATATCATTCAGTGGGCTGTAAACACCATAACGGGTGATTTGATTACCTGATTTGAGGGTCAGTTTCCGCGCTGCATCAAAGAACTGCGCGTAAGTCCAACCCACCTTTGGCAATGGGATTTTTGCAGCCGTGAACATATCAGCGTTATAAAAATAACCATAGGTGTTCATCAGGCTTGGCAGTCCGTAGAGTTTGCCGTCGAGCTTATAGTTTTCAACTGCACCCGGGGCGAATTGCTCGAGGGCAAAGTCATCACCTTTGGCAGTGGCTTGTTTGGTCCAATCAAACAACAAACCTTTGCGTCCGTACTCGAGCAGTTGGTCGTTACCGACCCAGAATAAATCTGGCAATTGATTGGCGGCAATCATGGTGTTGCGGGTTTGGTCATAACCAACACTCGGCACGGTCACAATTTCCACGGCAATGTCAGGGTTGGCTTTCTCAAAGGGCTTCATCGCCTCGAGAATTTTGGCGTTCAGATCAGCGCCTTCCCATGTCATCACCCGCACTGTGGTTTTACCTTGGGCAAGAGCGACCATCAAGGCGGCGGTGATACCAGCAGCAGCAAATCCTAATCCTACTTTGTTCATAATGTCCTACCTTTCTTCGGTACATACCGAAGCTCGAGAGATTTTTTCGGCGTTCAGACCGACCCTATGGCTTAAAGAAGTTGATGATTTTAGGTGTTACTTTTGGGTTCGTGCGCCAAGAGCGCCGACTCCCTGCATAAAGTATTGCTGAGCGCCAAAGAAGACCAGCAAACTAGGAATCATATAGAGTAAATTGGCTGCCATAAATAAATTCCAAGGGGTGGTAGCCGTGCCAATCCCGCCAAGCCCAGACAAGGAAGCCAAGCCCAACGAGAGGGGCCAGCGCTCAGGGTTGAGTGGTAAGTAAATCAGGGCGTTCATGTAATCATTCCAAGTGCCTTGGAAGGCAAAAATGGCGCATGAAATCCAAGCTGGTGCAGTCAGTGGAATCATGATTCGACTAAAAATTTGCCAATGGTTCGCGCCGTCAATCATGGCGGCTTCGTCTATCGAACGCGGGATCGAGAGGTAATACTGGCGAATCAAAAAAATAAAGAACGGATTGCCCAGAAAAGCTGGAATAATCAGTGGGTACCACGTTCCGTACCAACCCAAAGCCAAAAACAATTTGAACAACGGAATTAAACCAACAATGCTTGGGAGCATCATGCTGCCAATAAAAATATAAAACCAGATTTTTCGTCCAGGAAACCGAATCCGTGCCAATCCGTAACCAATCAGCATGGAACTCGAGACGCTACCCACCACATTGATGGCGGTCAGGGCAATTGAATTCCAGAGCAAACCACCAAAATTGACTTTGTTCCAAGCGGTGATAAAATTATCCCATCTGGTTTCGCTCGGGAAAAAACGCGGTGGTATCTCGAGGATGTTGGTATTGCTTTTCAGTGCGGTAGATAAGACAAACAGCAGTGGTAAAAGCATCGCGGCGGATAAGCCAAGTAAAAATAGGTACAGCCCAATGGTTTTCGGGGTGCGAAGCTGCCCAAAAAAAACCCTGACTCGAGAATCTGGTTTGGCTGGTTGGCGAACGGCATTCATTCTGTACCTTCTTCGGCGTACATCCAAGCACTCGAGAGCTTAAAAGTCAGGGCAGTAACCACCAAGATAATCAGCATCAGCACCCAGACCAGCGCCACAGCATAACCAAATTGATTATCTCGGAATGCTGAGGTGAATATTTTCCACATTAAAAAATTGGTGCTTAAATCTGGTCCGCCACCAGTCACCAGCCACGGTTGATTGATGCTCTGCATGGCAGCGATAGACCCTGTGATGGTTTGCAGCAAAATAACCGGTGAAATCATTGGAATCGTAATATGCCAAAATAAGTGTGTATCGCTGGCTCCGTCCAGCTTAGCGGCTTCGTAGAGTTCGGTTGGCACAGCTTGCAAACCAGCTAAGAAAATCACCATCGCGCCGCCCGCTGACCACAAGCTAATCAGGATCAGGGCAGGAAAAACCAGATTGACATCGCCCAACCATAAACTCGAGGGCAGTCCGAGCAAACTCAGAAATTGATTTGCCAGTCCCACCGCCGCCAGTACCCCACTTGGCACGCTTAGGATCACCCAAATGGCAGTGGCTTTGATCGAAGCCACAAACACAGGGTCTTGGGTGAAGATAAAACGAAAATTCTCGAGTCCAATGAATTTGGGTTCGGTTGCCCCATTCCATTCGGTCATTGAGTAGTAAATGCTCGAGAGAAAAGGGTACAGCACAAAAATAGCAAAGCCAATCATGCCGGGCAGGATAAACAAGTACCCAGAAATGGCATCTTTGGTGCGTTGTTTTGAACGTGGTTTGAGGGTAGCTAAACTCATGATTCCTTTATGGCACAAAGTTTGCAGGGTTGCAAAACCGCTGGTGGTTGGGTGTGATTGGCTTAAATTGACAACGTTGTCATAAATGTAGCGCAGACCTCTCAAAAAGTCAAGCCCCCCAAATCCAACCCTGAAATTGATAGTAAACTAAGCATCCATGACCAACCCTCGTCCAAGTATGCGCGATGTTGCCCAAAAAGCAGGGGTCAGCCTTAAAACGGTCTCGAGGGTCGTCAACAACGAACCATTTGTCAATTCAGAAACCGCCGAAAAAGTCTTGAGCGCCATCCAAGAACTCGGCTTTAGGCGCAACGACCTTGCCCGACAACTGCGTCAAGGACAGACCACAGCCACAATTGGTTTAATCATCGAAGATATTGCCAACCCATTTTATTCCCAAGTGGCTCGAGGCGTAGAAGCCGTTGCTCGAGCGCAGAATTGCTTGGTGATTACCGCCAGTTCCGAAGAAGAACCGATGCGTGAAAAAGAACTGGTGCAGGCATTGCTGGCACGGCGCGTGGATGGCTTGATCCTTGTGCCATCGGCTCGAGATCACACCTATTTGCACCAAGAAATTCAACGTGGCACACCAATTGTTTTCATTGACCGCCCACCCAATGGTTTCCAAGCTGACACGATTTTACTCGAGAACCGAGCTGGCACAAAACGCGGGGTGCAGCACTTAATTAATAAAGGACACACCCGAATTGCTTTCATCGGCGGCTACCCCAATGTGTTTACGGGAGCAGAGCGCATCTTGGGTTATGAAGAAGCCCTAAAAAAAGCCAAGTTAAAACTTGATCCAAGCCTTTACAAACACGATTGCCACGATGTCGAACATGCCAAAGCCGCGACCCTCGAGTTACTGCACATGCCCAATCCACCCACAGCTATTTTTGCAGCCAGCAACCGCCAGAGTTTAGGTGTGGTTCATGCGCTCAGCTCGAGTCAGCAACAGCTTGAAGTGGTTGGCTTTGACGACCTCGAATTACTCGAATTGCTGCCCGTACCTGTTACGGTGTTACGCCACGACCCTGTGGAACTGGGTAAACGCGCCACCGAACTGCTTTTCATGCGGCTTGAAGGGGCAACCAGTGCGATTCAAAACATTGTTTTGCCAGTCACGCTGTACCAGCCAAACCCTAGATAGCCGCTAGAATCTCCTGCTCGAGTTGTTCGGCGGTCAGTAGCGCCATGCCGATCAATCCTGCATCCCTGCCTAAGCTGGAGACCTCGAGCGGGGTTGGTAAGCCGATGCTTTGCAACATGGTTTTCAGTGGCTCGAGAACCAGTTCTTGTGTGTGTGGAAATTCTTCGCGCAGGACAATGCGCTCTGGGTCAACAGTGGTGATGATTCCAGCTAAAGACATGGCAATGTGCTGCACGGCTTTTTGTACGGCAATTTGCGATTGGCTCGAGCCTTGTTGAGCGGCGTGGAAGACTTCGGATTCCCAATTTTCGATGGTCGGGTCTGGGCTGACGGCGCGTAGGCTATCAAAAAAACCGTAAGCGAGCGCTCCTAGTTTGGGTTGAGTAAATCCCTCAAGTCCTTGCGGTAAGTAACTAAGTTCGCCTGCCGCCCCTCGAGTACCGCGTAAGAGTTGCCCATTCAGCACGATTCCTGCACCAATCCCAAATGCAAAGATCACAAAAGCAAAGTTATCTGTGCCGTGTCCTTGGCGAAATTCGCCCCACGCGGCGCTGCGGGCATCGTTCTCGAGCAGAACTGGTTTTTGCAAGGTATCTTCGAGGGTTTGACGCTCGAGGGCTTGCAGTCCGAACAACCACGAGTTCTCGAGACGGTTGTGGCGCACAATCCCGGGGCTGCATAACCCAATGCGTTTGGCGCTTGGGTAGTGCAGTGCCATGCGTTTGAGTTCTTGGAGTGCTTCAGCTCGAGGAAGCCTTGAAAAACGGTATAAACTGATGCCTTGGGTTTCCTCGAGTTTTTGTCCGTACAAGTCAAATAATCCTGCGCGTAGGCTTGAGCCGCCCAAGTCTATGGACAAAACATGGTGCTGTTCTGGCGAGGTGCGGTAGCGCTTGGCTGGTCTGCCTTGTCCACGGATGATGCCATCTTCGAGAATCAGTTCGATTTGCTCAAGGCGTTTGATGGCTTGGATCACGGCGGGTAAACTCAAACCGATTTGGTGGGCAAGTTCTGGTTGAGTTTGGGCTTGACTTGTCCGCAAAGCTGCATAAACTCGGTTGAGGGCTTGATTGTAACTCACGTTGCAAAAGGTAACAGAAATAGTTTATAAAGTCTAGTTTAGAATCTCAACAAATTATTTGGAGGCACTTATGAAGAAACGCTTGTCGCTCCTCGTCGCTTTTGGAATTGCTGCGGCTGTCGCCGTTGGCTTGGCACAAACCGCTCCAGCCACCGACCCGCAAAAAGGAAACAATAACCTCAAAGGCGAAATCACCTTGTTCAATTGGGCAGAACCCAGCTACAGCACTGTCCTAGCCGATTTTAATAAGCTCTACCCGAACATCAAAGTCAAATTTGTGACCGTTGGTTACGGCGATGCTTACGCTCGTATCACCGCCAGTTTCGCAGGCAATGTCCCACTGGCAGATGTGGTGATGATCGAATCTGAACGGGTTGAAATTTACGGCACACGCTTTCCCAATGCCTTTACCGACCTCAGCGCATGGGGCAACAAATGGGAGCGCAATTTTGACCGCAGCAAATGGGCGCAAAGCGTGGTGCGCGGCAAACTGATCACCATGCCCACCGATGCCGCACCCGTAGGTATGTGGTACCGAGCCGATATGTTTGAAAAAGCTGGAGTCAACCCCAACAGCATCCGCACTTGGAACGATTACCTCGAGGCGGGCAAAAAAGTTGTCGCAGCCAACCCCGGTACGCGCATGGCAGGCATTGACAGCACAGGTTCAGAAACCCTGCTGCGAATTTTAATTCAACAACAAGGTAGTTTCTACATTGATGCTGAAGGCAGAATTGCCGTGAACAGCCCCAAGATGGTCAGAGCATTATCGTTCATAAAAAGCGCTTGGGATGCAGGAATCCTAGCCAATGTCCAAGGAACAGACGGCTTAATCGGCGCAGTCAAAGGCAACCGCGTGGCAGGAGTCAACCTTCCTGTGTGGATGATTGGTATTTTTAAAACCTTCACCCCCGAACAACGCGGCAAGTGGGGCGTGGCGCAAATCCCAGCTTTGACCGCTGGTGGTGGACAAAGTGCTTATATCGGCGGCTCGAGCCTCGCCATTCCAAACAACAGCCAAAACAAAGAAGCCGCTTGGGCATTCGTCGA
>JAAFJQ010000092.1 GCA_013298185.1 Deinococcales bacterium | reverse complement strand
CCACACCGCTCGAGCAGGAATTGCAGTTCCTCGTCGAACACGCTGGGCGTTACTTAACCAAAGACCCAACCCCACAAGATGTGTTATCGGTGTACGCTGGGTTGCGTCCATTGGTCAAAGCCTCCGATTCAGATGGCAATACCTCGGCGCTCTCGAGGGATCATACGATTTTGGTTTCACGCACTGGTTTACTGAGCATTGTTGGTGGCAAATGGACAACCTACCGCAAAATGGGCGAAGATGTGATTAACAAAGCTGCGCCTATCGCTGGACTCGAGTTAAAAGAATCACCCACCCCAGAAATGCGTTTGCATGGAGCGCCAACCATGCAAGAGTCCCCCGACCAAATTGGCGGTTCGCTCGAGGAAAGTTTAAGCATGTACGGCTCGGATGCCAAGCACATTCAAGGCTTGGTTCAAGACACCCCAGCTTGGGGTCAAAAAATCCACGACAACCTCCCGTACATCCAAGCTGAAATTATCTGGGCTGTGCGTCAAGAAATGAGCCGCACCCTCGAGGATGCCCTCTCGAGACGCACCCGAGCGCTTCTCTTGGACGCCAAAGCTGCCCTTGAAGCCGCACCAAAAGTAGCAGAACTGATGGCACATGAACTCGGTCGGGATACGGCATGGCAACAAGCCCAAATAGATGCTTTTCGCGCTCGAGCCACAGCTAGTTTGCTCACCTGACCTGCCGAGTAACCAAGGGCTTCTCGAGAACACCAAGACTCAAGTATACTGAGCTTATGCTTAGGGATGCGCCAGTCAAAACCCAATTGACTTTCGAGGATTACGTGCGTTTTGAAAGCACTTCTGATGTGCGACATGAATTTGTAGAGGGTAATCTGTTTGTCATGCCTGGGGGAACGAAACGCCATAATTTTGTGGCTGGAATGCTTTACGCAAAACTTTTGCCAAAGACATTGGCAAAAGGCTGTTATGCTTACTTTACTGATGTGATCGCCCGAATGCCAAGTGGTAAAGGTTACTACCCCGATGTGCTTGTCACCTGCGACTCGAGCCTTGATTCAAAGCGCACGGTTTTGCTTCCGAGTTTGCTGATCGAAGTTCTTTCAGACAGCACTGAACTGATTGACCGAGGCGAAAAATGGGAGCAGTACCAAACCATCCCCAGCTTGGAGCAGTACGTTTTGCTTTCACAGCATGAACCGATTGCCGAGGTTTTCTCGAGACAAGGCAATTCTTGGCTATACCAGCGCTTAACGGGCGAAGCCAAGTTGTCATTCTCGAGCTTGGGTTTTGAGTTTACTTTATCCGAACTTTACCAAAACCTGCCACCGCTTGAAGAAGAACCCGATCTCTAAGCCACAGGCTCTAGTGGTTGATGCTCAAATAGCGTTGATAGTGTCACCAACGTATTGGTGCGGGTTACACCTGGCACTTGTTTTATGCGGTAAATCAGCATCTCGAGTTGGTGCGGGTTGGCGGTGCGTACTTTGAGGATCGCATCCACATCTCCTGCCACGCTGTAACATTCTTCGATTTCTGGCAACTGAATAAAATTCGAGGCGACCGCCAAGCCATTTGAATTGTTCTCGAGCCTGAGTTGAATAAAAGCCAAGGTGCTTAATCCCACACTTGGAGCGTTGATCCGAGCGCCGTAGCCGGAAATGATGTTGCGTTTCTCGAGGTTCTTGACGCGAGCATGAACCGTTGCGGCACTTAAGCCAACTTTTTGGGCGATGTCGGCATAGGTCTGGCGGCAGTCTTGTTGTAGTTCTTTGAGGATGGCACGGTCTGCTTCGTCTAACTGAATCATATTCGGATTCTAGCACATAAGCAAAACAGAGTATTGACGAAAGCAACAATTGTCACATATTGTTAGATATGACACCAGCCGTACCAGTTCCAAAATCTCGAGATGCACTTTTTATTGTTCTGGCACTTGTCTCACTTTACTTCATTTGGGGCAGCACGTACCTAGGGATTCATCAAGCGGTGCAAGCAGGCGGTTTTGCCAGTTTTCAACTCAATGCCACACGTTTTATTTTTTCAGGGTTGCTACTGCTTGGGATTTTGCTCATACGTGGTGAAAAAATACCCTCGAGAATCCAAATGCGTAACGCTGCCATCATAGGTATTTTTTTGGTGATTGGTGGCAACGGTTTAACCACCCTTGCTCTGAAATGGGGCGCACCAAGTGGTTTAAGTGCCACGATCATTGCCACCACCAGCCTTTGGGCGGGTTTGTGGAGTACGCTTTGGGGCAACCGCCCGCGCCGTCTCGAGTGGATTGGTATGGGCATTGGAGTGATTGGCGTTGCGGTGCTGACCTTGGATGGGAATTTCTCACGCAACCCCGCAATTTTTATACAATTTGCTGCGCCGATGCTCTGGGCGCTCGGTAGTATTTTAAGCCGTCACCTCGAAATGCCCGATGGCTTAATGGCAAGTGCGATTGAAATGCTTGCTGGTGGTATTGCAGCTTTGCCAATCAGTTTAGCACTAGGCGAAACGTGGGCAATGCCAGACTCAAACGCTTGGTGGGCATGGTTGTACTTGGTTTTTGCGGGTAGCATGATTGGCTACAACGCCTATATTTACTTATTGACCAAAGTCCGCCCTGCGGTGGCAACCAGTTACGCTTACATCAACCCATTGGTTGCATTGGGCTTAGGTGCTTGGCTGATTGGTGAAAAAATTGAAGCCCGAACCCTGATTGCCCTGCCGATTATCTTTGTTGGCATGGGCTGTATTGCTTGGGCGCAGAATCAAAAACCAATCCCCATAAAGGAGGCATGATGTTTCAACGCATCTACTTTCCATTATGGTTTGGTGCAGGTGTAGAAACCTATGTACCACTTGGTTGCGAGGCGCTTTATGACAAACTAGGCAACGGAGTTGCTTTGCCAGTGCCAACTTCTGTCAACCTCGAGAAAGCCGATTTTGTCAAAGCCAAACCAGCCCTACTCGAGGTGTTTTCTGAGCTGCAAGCTGCTCTGAAAAATAAACCTCGAGTGGCACTCCTTGGCGGGGATTGCTCGAGTGATTTTGTTTTGGTTTCAAAGCTCAGTGAATTGCACCATCAAGATTTTGCAGTGGTTTGGCTCGACACCCATGCAGATCTGAACACCCCAGTCTCGAGTCCAAGTGGACATTTTCATGGCATGGTGCTTCGAGCCATGCTTGGCGATTCAGACACAGATTTTAAGAGGCTCAACCCAAATCCAATTCAACCAGCCCAAGTCTTTTTGGCAGGCGTCCGAGAATTTGACCCACCTGAACTCGAGTACGTTCAACAAAATCAGATTCACTGCTCGAGTGTGACTGACTTAAAATCGAATCCAAACCATCTTGCAGCCGGTATTCGACAAGCTGGTTTCGGTAAAGTCTATGTTCACTTGGACTTGGATGTGCTGGATTCATTTGGTAGCTCAGCCTTCTCGAGCGCAGGCGGTTTACCACTTAACGATGTCTTAGCTGTCATTCGCAGCTTAAAGGCTCAATTTGATTTGATTGGTTTTGCCGTCACTGAATACGCTCCAGTTTCAGATGGTCAAGACCTCGAGACTGTTGTACAAATGATACACGCCTTGGAGGAAAACCCATGAACATCATCAAAGCCGACCTCAGCCACCTCGAACAAATTGTGCCTCTTTTTGATGCGTACCGGGTGTTCTACAAAAAAGAATCAGATATTCCCGCCGCCCGAGACTATATAAAAACCCGACTCGAGAACCAAGAAGCCACGATTTTTTTGGCATTTGAAGACCAAAACCCCTTAGGCTTAGCCATTTGTTACAGCACCTTCTCGAGTGTCGCCTTAAAACCCCTTGTGATTCTCAACGACCTCTTCACCACCCCTGAAGCTCGAGGAAAGGGCGTTGGTACAGCACTTCTCGCCCAAAGCCAAGAATTTGCTCGAGAACAAGGCTGCGCTGTTTTGCGTCTCCGCACAGCAATTGACAACCTGACTGCCCAAAGTGTATATGAAAATTTTGGGTTTGCTCGAGATAATGTGTATTACACGTATGATTTGAAGTTATGACGAAGGACGAAGGCAAGAACTTAGCATCAGGGTTTCACTTTTAACCTTTTAACCCTCATAGCTCATAGCTCATAGCTCACAGCCCATCCCCCCAAGGAGTCACCATGCAACTGATTGCCGTCACCACCGACCACCTCGAGCAACTTGTACCGCTTTTTGACGGGTATCGGGTTTTTTATCAACAGGCTTCCGACCCAAATGCGGCTCGCGCTTTTTTGCTCGAGCGTTTGTTGTTGCGTGAAACCGTGATTTTTATGGCAGTTGAAAATGATGTGGCTCTTGGTTTTACCCATTTATTCCCGAGTTTCACCAGCGTTGGTTTGAAACGCCTTTGGATCTTAAACGATCTTTTTGTGATTCCCGAGGCTCGAGGTAAGCGGGTCGGTGGGCGTTTGATTGAACGAGCGCTGCTTCATGCCAAACAAACAGGCGCGGTTGGTGTATTGCTCGAGACTGCACACAGCAATACTTCGGGGCAAAAACTTTATGAACGTATGGGCTTTGTGCGTGAAGACCTCGAGTACCGCACTTACTTTAAGGGCATCTAAAGAGTAAACTACGTGGTATGCCAGACGCGACTTCACGCAAAGAACAAATTTATCGGGCTTCAGCCAAACTCTTTTCTGAGCGTGGGTACCACGCTACCAGTATGCGCGACCTTGCACAAGCTCTGGGTGTTCAAGGTGGCAGCTTATATGCACACATCTCGAGCAAAGAAGAGCTGCTTTGGGAAATTGTCAACCGTGCCGCTGATGAATTTGATGCAGCGCTCGAGCCAATCAGAGATAGTCGTCTGCCTGCTTCTGAAAAACTCCGTGCTGCCTTGGAAGTTCATTTCAATGTGATTTCCCAAAATCGTGAAATTGTGACGGTTTTTTTCCACGAATGGAAGCATTTGCCAATCATCAAAATGGAAGAAATCACCGAGCGCCGTGCCAGCGTTGAACGCATTTATCGTCAGATTCTCGAGGAAGGAGTCCGCAACGGACATTTTCGCAAGGATTTAGATTTCAGGTTAGCCAGTTTACTCTCGCTTTCATCCGCCAACTGGACATATCAATGGCTGAATCCCAACGGTCGCTTAACCGCCAAAGAAGTGGCTGATTCATTTTGTGCGATGCTGTTGGATGGTTTTAGAAAAGTTTAACGAATAATTCCGATCATTCCACCAAATTCTCCATATCCTTCTCTCGAGTTGGGGATTCGCATGGCGGAAATACTGCCATCCAAGTACAGGGCATTGGGGCATTTGAGAACATCGCGCATAAAACTGGCGAAGTCATAAAAATTAATCCAATCATCTGAAATCACCAGATGCACCGTGTTTTTGCTCTGCACGCCAATCGCGTTGCGTGGTAAGCGGTTAAGACTGTTTTTCTGAAACGCACTGTGAATTTGATTGTTCTGCACCAACATTGGACCAGATTGGGTGGCTTCAAAGGCAGTAGGGGAGAGGCGCTGATACTCGAGTGTCTCGAGAATGTTTGCGCCAGACTTATCGAGGTAAAACACGCCATTGGGTTGGAGATAAAAATTGCCATAACCACTGCGTCGGGTTTTCAGAGGATGCAACACCCGCCCGCGTTCAACATGCAGTCCTAGCGGGGTCTGGGTTGTATCAAAAATGCCTGCATTCATGGACGCAAGCAGTGTCAGACCATTTTGCTTCACGTATTTTTCTAAGTTCTCGAGGCTCGAGAAGACTTTTCCAGCAGGGTTTTTCCAGAACATTTTGAGTTGTACCGTTCTTAATTCTGCTGTGATCACCGTGAGGCGCGTTCCCTTGTACTCGAGTTGCCTGATTTGCACCCCGCTTGGGGTTGTGGTGGCAGCTTGGCTTTGCAAGGTGACAAGCAGCAGCAAGAGGAAAAAAAGTCGAATCACAACGACTTAGTTTACGGATAATTTGTAGGTTAGTTCAAGACTGTTTTTGGTAAGCGCGGCACGCCGTCGTCATCGGGGATGTCCTCGGGCAGAATGGTGGACAAGGCTTCGTCGGTCAGGTCGTCGGCATCTTCAGCCACGCGGTTGGCTTGTTGTTCGACAATTCGTTCAAATAAATTTCGGGCAAAACGGGCATTGCCAAAGTTCCGAGCTGGTAACTCGAGCGCCCCTTCAAACATATAACCACAGAGTTCTTTGGCGCGTTCAGATAAGATGTAGCCATCATCAGAGCATAGTTTCTCGAGAATGGCGACCAGTTCTTCAGCCCGAAAATGCGAAAATTCAAAGAAACGATTGAATCTTGAACGAACACCCGGATTTGATTCCAAAAAGCGGTTCATTTCGTCGGGATACCCAGCAATCACCACACAAAGCCGTTCACGGTGATCCTCGAGGCGTTTTAACAAGGCTTCGATGGCTTCATAACCAAAATCCCTATGTCCTGTTTCGCCGTCCCTTGGTGAGAGTGCGTAGGCTTCGTCTATAAATAGCACACCGTCCATGGCTTTGTTGACGACTTCATCCACTTTTAAGGCGGTTTGCCCAATGTAACCAGCCACCAAACCAGCTCGGTCGGTTTCGATCAAATGCCCGCGTTTTAAGAAACCAAGTTGTTTGTACAAACGCCCAACCAACCGCGCAACGGTGGTTTTTCCGGTGCCGGGCGGTCCGGTCAGCACCAGATGCAGGCTCATGTCAGCGGTCTTTAAGCCTCGTTCTTTGCGCTCGAGTTGGACTTTCAAAAAGTTTTTCAGCTGCTTAAAGCTTTGTTTGATTTCCTGTAAGCCAATTAAGCTGTCCAATTCAGCTGTGACCGCCTCGAGCGAATCAGTGTCTAAGGCTGGGTCAACACCCATCAGCTTTAAGCCTTCTGGTAGTGGCGGCGGGGTATCGGTTGCTTCGTTGGTTGAAATATACAAACTATGAAAAGCAACTTTATTGGTTTGGTAAATCACAAATCCTGTTTTGCGTCCCGTTACATTTAACAACTCAGCCGCGCTATCCGAATGCACCATCACACCGTTGATATAAAACTCGAGCCGGTCTTCGTCGCGCTTTAACTCGAGTAAATTCAAGTTGTTCCACTGATGAATCAACTCCGAACGGGTCCAAGCCACAATTGGCAAGTGTTCGCCTTTTTTGTATTGGGCAACCCGAAAATGACCATCGCCTGAAATCAGAAATTCAAAACAATTATTGGCATCTTCTAAACCCCACAGCAAACCATATCCGTTGTTGTCTACGCCCTCGAGTTTTTCTGTCACCAGATGCACATGAAATTTGGGTTTATCAAAATAAAAACCACAGTCTTTCCAAACCATCCAACTGCCGAGTTCGCGCAAATGGGCAAAGACATACCGTTCAGGCTCGAGTTGCAGTTGGTATTCGGCTGTTTGCTCTTCCAACCAAGCATTGTGGTTGTCAATAAAACGATCTTCAAAAATCACCATGGATGTAGTTTACCTCGAGTCATGGTTTTTGAGTGTTCACAGGAGGTAGCTTCTCATACGCTTCTTGTGTGTTGGCTACTGAATTTGGGTAAGCTCGAGCCATGAAATACTTTCTTGGGCTTTTATTTGCCTTCTTGGTTTCTTGCGCTCCGAGTCAACGGGTGGTTTCTGAAATTCCGAGTTTTGCTGGTGTGTACGCCAAAATCACCCTCGTGGGTGTTGATTCAATTGATACCTTTACGCAAATGACCATTTCAATGCGCGAACGAGCCACAGCCCATGGCTTTGTTTTTCGGGCTTACAACACAGGCAGCACTTCAATCAGTGCGCTCTGGCTGAGAATTGTGGGTCAACAAGCCCAGACCTATTTTAGAGCCGATGAAATCCGCGATAACGACAAGAAAAACCGTGTGATCATCACTGTTCTGACCGACCCAAGTCCACCACCGCTTCAAGATATTTTTAATGAAAGTCTGGGGTTATTCCTAAATGACTTGGCTGACCGTCTGAAAATCCCCACCAAAAACATCAAAGTCGAACTTCGTTAAATGCTGGCGACACTTTCTTTAGAAACCAGCACCCCAGATTTGGTCATGGGGTATGTGACCTCAACCACTCAGCGCGAACAAACTTGGCGAGTAGAACGCGCTCATGCTGAAAAAATTGGCTTGTACCTCGAGCAGTTTGGTGTGCAGAAAGCTGAGCTGATTGCCGTTGGCGCAGGACCTGGTTCGTACACTGGGGTACGGGTTGCTGCCAGTTTTGCATTGGGACTGGCTCGAGCTTGGAACTGCCCTGTGGTGCGAGTCCCAACCCTAGAAGCCATCGCGGCTCGAGAAATAGGCGTCGTGGCGGTCAGTCAAAATGCTTTTCGTGGTCATGTGTACTGTGCTGTCTACGAAGTTGGCTCGAGCATCAAAACCTTGGTGCCGCTCGAGAAACGTGTCCCAGAAGATTTTGCTGCTCTGATACCAGATGGGGCTAAGCACTTAGAGGACATTGCGCCTTCTGGCATTGCCCTTGCCAAACTGGCTCAGCGAAGGCTCGAGTTGGGGTTGGATGTGGATTTGTTGTATTTGTGACCAATTATTTGGGTTTACAACTTTCAAGTTCGCATCAAAATGTGCTGTAAGTTATTCGTGACACCAAAAGTAAAAAATACGTTAGACTGTAGTATCGTTACCAGTGACCGTTTTCGCGGTTTACCTTGCAAGGGGGATTATGCCCGTATTATCAATTGGAGATCGCCGCCTCGGAGCTATACTTTTACAACTTGGTTATGTCTCAGACACCGATTTACAACGCGCCCTCGAGAAGCACGCTGAACTGGGTGGTCGGCTTGCCGACATTCTGATAGACAACACCATTGTCAATGAACGCCGCATTGCTCGAGCCATTGAGGATGAACTTGGCTATCCTTTGGTTAATTTAACCCTGCTCGAGCCAGACCCAGAAGTGACTTCGCTGATTGATGGCAACCGCGCTCAGGAACTGGCGGCTTTTCCTTTTAACCTCGAGAATGGCAAGTTGCGGGTGGCATTTGTTGACCCGCTCAACACCATGGCCATCGAAGCCATCGAAGACGCCACTGGATTTATTGTTGACCCACATCAAGCTTTTCGTGACCACATCAAATGGGCAATTGCCACCTATTACCCTGAACTCGGCTTGGACATCCCCGATTTGGGTAAGCTCTCCAGCCCCGAAGAAGAACGCCTTGGCAACCGTTTAGCCCGTAAAGGCGTGATCACCGATCAGCAACTCGAGGAGGCTTTGGCGCTCCAAGAACCCGGTGGCGAACCAATTGGAAAAATTTTAGTACGCCTTGGCTACTTACCCGAAGTCGAATTGTACCGAGCCTTGGCTGAGCAATCCAATGCACCTTTTATCGAGGACAGCATTTCCTTGGCTGTACCAGAAGAAATCTCGAGCTTGTTGCTCCGCTCTGACGCGGTGCGCTTCCAAGCCGTACCAATTTCAGATGATGGTGTGACGATTACAGTTGTTTGCCCTGAACCCAAACGCCAACCTGATATTCAAGCCCTATTCAAAAAACAAGTGCGAATTTCGATGATGTCACCAACCCAAGTCGAAGCGCTGATTGACAGGCTTTACGTTGGTAAAGGTCGCTTGGGCGAGGAACTGGTACAACAAGGTAAAGTCAACCGCGAACAACTGGCAGAAGCCCTGAAAGTCCAACGCAAAGAAGGCAAATCCAAACCACTTGGCGAAGTGCTGGTGGAACTTGGTTATGCCAGTGCCGACGAAGTTGAACGCGCCCTTGCTAAGCAAAAAACAGGTGGTGGACGTCTCGAGGACACGCTGGTTCAGTCAGGTAAGCTCTCGCCTGAAATGCTGGCTAAATCCTTGGCTGTGCAGTTGGGTTACGAATTTGTTAACCCCGGTCAAGATGCACCTGACCCCGGCGTGATTACTTTAATCCCCGAAAACCAAGCGCGGCGCTATACCCTCTTTCCCTATAAAATGCAGGGTAACTCTTTGCAGGTTCTAATGAAAGACCCACGCAATGTCTTTGCGATTGACGACCTGAAACTGATGACTGGGCGCGAGATCATTCCGGTGGTTGCCATCGAGGGCGACATCCAAAAACTGATTGACCGCGCTTACGGCAGCTCGGGCATCAATGCCGATGAATTGAACAAAGAACTGGCAGCCTTGGGCAGTGGTGGTGCGAGCAAAGCCGAAGAAGTAGACTCGAGCTTAGATGATAACGCTGTGGTGCGAACCGTAGACCATGTCATCCGTGAAGCGATTCTTGCCGAAGCCTCGGATATTCACATTGAACCCACCCCAGAATTGGTGCGGGTGCGGTTTCGCATAGATGGTGCGCTGAAAGAAATCACCACCCTACCTCGAGCCTCGGCAAACAGCATTGCCGCACGTATCAAAATCATGGGCGGCTTAGACATTGCCGAGCGCCGTATTCCCCAAGATGGTCGTGTCAGCTTTAAGTCCAAAGGCATCAACTGCGACCTTCGTTTGTCCACCTTGCCTGTCAAGTACGGCGAGAAAATCGTGATGCGCGTCTTGCAAAAAGCCACCAACATCCCAGAAATCGAAGATTTGGGTTTTTCGGATTACAACTTGCAGCGCTACCAAGACCTGATCGAAGTGCCATACGGTATTTTCTTAATCACCGGTCCAACTGGTTCAGGTAAGTCCTACACAACCTTCTCGAGCTTAAAGCGGATTGCTCGCCCTGACATGAACGTCACCACCATCGAAGACCCAATCGAATACGAAATCCCAGGCTTAAATCAATCTCAGGTGAACAACGCCGCAGGTATGACTTTTGCCAGAGCGCTGCGTTCATTTTTGCGTCAAGACCCAGACATTATTATGGTTGGTGAGATTCGTGACACTGAAACCGCAAAAATTGCTGTCGAGGCTGCCTTAACGGGTCACTTGGTGGTCGGAACACTCCACACCAACGATGCGGCTGGTGCAATCACCCGCCTTGAGGAAATGGGCGTGGAACTCTTTAACATCTCGGCTTCTTTGGTTGGGGTGCTGGCACAGCGTTTGGTGCGGAAGGTCTGTAAAGACTGCAAGCAAGAACTTCCCGCTGACCCAGATGTGCTGCGCCGCCTTGGTGTGAAAGACGAACAATTGGTTGGGCGCACGATTGTCAAAGGTTTAGGCTGCAATAAATGTGGCGATTCTGGTTACAAAGGGCGTATGGCAGTCCATGAACTTATGGTGGTGGACGACCACGTCCGCAAAGCCATCATTGAACACAAAACCTCGACTGAAATTCGTCAAATTGCCAGAGAAAAATCAGGGCTAGTCACCCTGATGGAAGACGCTCTCGAGAAAGCCCTACAAGGCAAGACCACCCTCGAGGAAATTGCCAGCATGATTTCGGAGTGAGTTGGACTGCGAGCCGTACATCACAAAAGAGTTTCATGACTGCCACCCTGACTTCAAGGTGGCAGATTCTGTTTTCCTAAGCTGTAAAAATATGTAATAAAAAATTCACAAAATTAAACTAATCGTGATTTATTTCATTTAATCAGTTCTTTACATCAATTTTTAGCCAAGCATTTTCGGTTAAACTAAGGATGGGAATATGACCGCGACTGCCGTCAAAGTTGTTCAATTGTTGACCCTCGGGCAAACCAAGCTCGGGGATGACTTTGACCGTCCCAAAGCGGTGGCATTCCTTGCTTACCTCGCGCTCGAGGGTCGGCAAAGCCGCCAAGCCATCGCCGAACTGTTTTGGGAAGGCTCAACAGACCCGCAAAACAGCTTAAGAAACCAAATTTACCAACTGAAACCCCACCTAGAAAGTGCTTTGGTAGTGTCACGTCAATTCATTGAACTCAAAGTAGACTTCGATGTTTTTCTACTCCAGCACCACCTCGAGCAGAATCAGTTTGAGCAAGCCACCCAAACCTACAAAGGCGAATTTCTAGCGGGTTTCCAAGCCCCGCAAGGCAGCCAACTCGAGGAATGGCTTTATTCCACCCGCAAATTTATCAAACGTCAAATCATCGAAGCCCACTTAAAACTTGGCGAATTTGCCCTAGAACAAACCAAGCGCCAGCAATTGCAGCACCACCTTGAAGAAGCCCAAGCCATTGCTATCAGCACTGACAAAGCCACCCAGCACTGGTTTCAAGCCCGACTGAGCTACCTCGAGCAGCAAGTGGCTACACAAAGCACCCAACTTGCACCAAACAATTTATTTATCCCAAACAGCGAATTTATCGGACGAAACCATGAAATCAATGCCACTTTAGACCGATTCAACAGCACTGCTCAGATGATCACTTTCTTAGGCTTTGGCGGGATTGGAAAAACCCGCCTTTCCCTCGAGACAGCTCGAAGCGCCTTAAACCGCCAACGATACTTGGACGGCATTTACTTTGTAGCGCTTGAGAATGTATTTAATGCAGCGCAAATGCAATCTCGAATTGTTCAAACCCTGAACATACCGATTCAAGGCACACAAGACTTAGACCAGCAAATCAAAAACCACATCGGACAAAAAAACATGTTGCTGGTCTTGGACAACCTCGAGCAACTGACCGAAGAAACCCCACTGCTCTCTGACCTCCTCGAGAACTGCCCGAACCTGCGTTTACTCTGCACCAGCCGCGAAGTGCTAGGGCTACACGCCGAGCATGTTTACCCCATTCAAGGACTGGACACCCAAACCCCAGAAGGCGGCGCGGTGCAACTGTTCTTAGCTCGAGCCAAACAAGAATTTGCACCAACCGAACAAGAACAGATTCTTGAGATATGCCGTTTGCTGCAAGGCATCCCACTGGCGATAGAACTGGCAGTGCCGCAACTACAAAACCACTCGCTGCCAGCCTTGCTGACAACCCTGCAACAAAATATGGATGCGCTGTACAACAGCAACCCAGACCTCCCAGAGCGCCAACGCAGCATCCGCGCTGTGTTCTTGCATTCATGGAAATTACTAAACTCAACCGAGCGCCAAGCCTTGCGGCGCATGGCAATTTTTAAGAACGGCGCAAACCGCCAAGCGTTGCTTGCTATCGGCGATGTCACGCTATCGCACATTGCCACCCTAATAGACAAATCATTTGTGGAACGAGCAGGGCAGCAACGGTACACGATTCACCCATTGATTCTCGAGTACAGCTTAGAAGAACTCGAGAAAGAAAGCGAGTTTGAGCAAATACAAACCAAGCATGCCCATTTTTACTTGGATGAAACCGCCAAGGAAATGCCACACATCCGAGGCGCTGAAGCTGCGCGGATAATGCAGAAAATAGAAACTGATTTTGATAATTTGCAAACTGCTTGGGCATGGGCGCTCGAGAACAAAGACTATTCTCGAGTATCGGGTGTTTTTGATATGGTTGTATTTTTTGAACACAGGTCTTGGTTATTGCAAGGTATTCAATTTTTTGAGGATGCTCTAATATTTGCTCGAGGCTATGCTGATATTGAGATTTTTGCAAATCTAGCAGTAAACGTTGCTTGGCTCAAGTTTTGCTATGGCTCCAATGATTCGGCAATTAAGATATTGGAAGATATTGTAGTCGACATACACCGTTATAAAAATGAAACTTTGAAGTCAAAAATCTACAACACCCTTGGAAATATATATTTAGTCAAACAAGAACTTCAAAAAGCACTAAATTCTTTTGAAATCTCAATTTCATTTATCTCTAAAGATGAAAACTTAAATCGCTATGCCATCATTCTAGGTAATAAAGCCAAGGTATATTTAGCCTTAGATGATTTCATGCGATCTAGAGAAGCTCATTCGGAGGTTTTATATATTGCAAAAATTGTTGAAAATAAGTACATGGAACTTACTGCAATTATTGCGCTTAGTTCTATTGAACTCTATTTAGTTGACTATCCAAATTTTGAATTTTTATCAGAAAATCTAATTAAGGGCTATCAATTTGCAGTTTTGAACTACGATGTCCTTGTGGGTTATTTCGAATTTTATATCTCCGTTATGAATTTTAGGATCGGTAATATCACAGATGCAGAATATTGGATTTATCGCTTATTGCTGCGAAACGATAATGAAATTACTACTTATTTACGAGTAGATGGTAAAATTTTACTGTCTGAAATTCTAATTGAGAAAAAAATTTTTAGTGAGGCAAAAAATCAGATAAATCAAGCCTTCAGAGATTCCATTAATACCGGTAATATTATCCAAGTATTTGATTGCAAAATAACATATATCAAGTATTATTTTGCAATCAACTTGCATGAAAAAGCACATAGCCTTGGAGAAAAACTGTTAAGAAAAGAAAAAATTAATTTTCGACAAAGTAGAGAATTGCATAAAGTGCTTAGTTTAGGGATTCATTAAGGTCCGCCATAATTTGGTACACCTGGATTGCCGACATCATCATCTATTTTTGAAGCTGGTAGCTCGAGCAGGTCGTCTTTTGGCGAAACCAATTCAAATTGTCCCTCAACAGGGTTTTGTGTTCCTGCGGGTGCAACAGGAATAATGTACAGCCACCAACCTTTGTACACCACTTGCTGTTGAGCTTTGTCTGGATTACCACCTCGAGTAATCGTGGTTAAATCACCTTGGTTGACCCCACTGCCTGCTTTGGGCGTGCCGATCAAAGGATTCCATTGCAAAATAAAATCCTGCATATAACCCGGAAATTGACTGCCCCACGGGATGTACTTATGAAAAGGATCGGTTTGCATTGGGCGGTACAGGTAAATGGTTTGGTTTGTACCAGTTACCAAATGCGTACCATCGCTCGAGACTTGAATGACCACGGTTTCTGCCATATATCACCTCTGGAATGATTTTTGTAGCATCTGTAGTTTAGCAAGAAAAAAAGCTGAAAAACGAATAAAAATGGGTTGAAGAAAAGATGTGACCTCTTAGGGACTCCCCCTTCTTGACCCCAAAGCGCCACCTGACGGGGCTGGGTCGCTCGCTGCGCTCGACCCCTCGAAGAGGGGTTCTGGTGTTATGGGAATTGGCTTCTCGAGAAATAAATGGAACGAAAAGGCAGCCCGAATCCCTCTCCCTGCGCGAAGCGCTGCTTTTTGGGAAGGCGGCGCGTAGCGTCG
>JAAFJQ010000091.1 GCA_013298185.1 Deinococcales bacterium | reverse complement strand
GAGCCGAACACCGTTTTGATCAAATAATCCAACCGTTACCGCCTCGAGTTGCGGTGGATTGGGAATTTGGCGCAATCGTACTTGTTTGGCTTGCAATGCCGATTGGGTGTACTGCTGCGCCAATGACTCGAGTTGGACAAGAAAACCACGGTGAATTTCTTCGGCAGTCACAAGGTAAATTGCTAAACTAAAGCCAAGCATCAAACCCCAAATCAAGGAGGCAATGGTCAGGGTTAAACGCCAACGCAGCGACACACTAACCTTGTGGGCTTCGCAGCACATAACCCATGCCGCGTACCGTGTGAATTAAACGCAGCGCAAAAGGCTTATCTACTTTATTGCGAAGGTAGGAAATAAACACGTCCAGCACATTAGAATCCAGCCCAGTTTCATCAGGCATGATGGCTTGGGCAATCCGCACCCGACCAAGGATTTCATCGGGGTGACGCATCAAAAACTCGAGCAGCGCGTATTCTCTGGCGCTTAAGTGCAAGACCTTACCGGCTCGAGTTACCCGCCCTGTGGCAGGGTCAAGGCTGAGGTCGGCAATTTGCAGAATTGGTTGCTGATTGGATTTTCGACGCAACAGCGCTCGCAGCCGCGCCAGCAACTCTTCAAAAATAAAGGGTTTAACCAAATAATCATCCGCCCCAGCATCCAAACCCATGATCCGATCCTCGATGCCATCTCGAGCTGTGAGCATTAAAATTCGTGTTTCAACCGCCAAATCGCGCAATTGTTGACAGACCTCAAAGCCACTTAAACGCGGTAAGTTCAAGTCAAGAATCATCAGGTCATACTCAGTTTGACTGGCAGCCAGAACCGCTGCTTGTCCGTCTGAAACAGCATCCACGGTGTAACCCTCCTCGAGTAAACCAGCCGTCAGCAGTTCTCGTAGGGCAGTTTCATCTTCGGCAACCAATAAACGCATGGCTTCATTGGTGTATCACATTTTTGAGTCTTAATGTTGGCTTAATCTGATTTGGGCAAACTGTGCCGCGTGAAAAGACTTTTTGGATTGGTTTTTGTGGCACTGGTGGCTTGTAATGGCACATCGCCAACACTCGAGCCGAGCATCCCGACAGACGCTGAGCTTAGCGAAACAGCCATGCTTGATGCACCATCGGGTGCAGTGGTGCAGTGGTCAGAAGCGACTTGGAAAGCGAAAAAACCACCAGCCCCAAGCAACGATCTGATCGTAGCGGCGGGTCAGCGTTTAATCCTCAACCGCGACGTGACCTTGAAAAACATCACAGTGTACGGCACACTCGAGTTTGCCAACCAAGACCTGAATCTAAGCGCGGCTTCGATCATGGTTGAATCTGGTGGTACGTTTCAGATTGGTTCGGCAATCAACCCTTACACCAAAAAAGCTGTTGTGACACTGACAGGTTCTAACCCCAACGTAGATCGCATGGGCATGGGAACTAAATTCTTAGGCGCAATGGGCGGTACAATTTCGCTGCATGGCAAGCAAAACATCCGCGCTTGGAGCAAACTTTCGCAGACTGCGGCACAAGGCGCAACCACGATTCAAGTCCTCGAGAACACAGGCTGGGCAGTAGGCGACCAAATTGTGGTGGCATCGGGCAGCCATGAACCCAATGAAGCCGAAGTCGGTACCATCATAGCCATCAATGGCTTGGGTCTGACACTCAGCAAACCGCTCAAAAATGCCCACAATGCCAAAGTGGTCAGCCTCGCAGGGCAAGAACTCGATATGCGCCCAGAGGTGGGTTTGCTCAGCCGTAACATTGTTATCCAAGGCGATGCGTCCTCGAGCAGTGGATTTGGTGGACACCTGATGATTATGGCAGGTTCAAAAGCCTTTATAGATGGGATTGAACTGCGGAACATGGGGCAGAAAAACCGTCTGGGACGATACCCTTTCCACTGGCACTTGGTCGGTGATGCAGCTGGGCAGTACATCAAAAATTCGGTGGTCAATGGCTCATTGCAGCGTGGTATCGTGATTCACGGCACAAAAAATGCTCGAGTTGAAAATAATATCGTCTATAACTCGGTTGGACACAATTACGCCGTCGAAGAATCAAGTTCGATCGGAAATGTCTTAGATGGCAACTTAGCCATCAGCAATCAAATTGTAGCACTGACCGAAGCAACCCTGAAAAGCCAAAACGATAACCAAGCGGCTAACTTTTGGATTCGAGCAGCCAAAAACACCTTCACCAACAATGTCGCAGCCGGCAGCAATTCGTTTGGATTTTGGTACGACGGTACAACCGATGTCGCAACAACCTTTCGGCAAAACACAGCCCATTCGGTGATGGTGCGTTCAATCAACGCTGATTTCCTGCGCGGAGCAGGGCTGACAGTCGAAAACGATGCCATCATTGAATTACCCAATGGACAAGAACGCCCAGTCAGCACACCGCTCGAGTTCAGCGATTCGTTTTTTTATCATAACCAAACTGGGATCTGGCCCAAGGACGGTTTCCAAACGTACCGCAACATCAAACTTTGGGATCAATCGGCACATGATGTGGTTGGCGAAGGCGGCGAGTTCACCTTCACCGATGTAATTTTAGTGGGTAACTCGAGCCAAGCAAATGCGTTTTCGCAGCCTGCATTTCATTTTCAGTACAGTGGAGCAGTCAAACTCGAGCATCCAACTTTTGTCAATTATGGCAACAATAATGTGTTCAGTACCAACGATATTTTTATGCCTTGGTTTGCTGATTTTACCGTGCGTAACCCAGAATTCATCAACACCAGCGCCAAAGAACAACTGCTGTCCGATATGTCGGTGGTGGAATTGCAAGATAGCTTGCTTGCCCCCAAGGGTTTTTATGTTTCCAATCCGCAACTGGCAGGACCGAACGCCCAACTGACCCGTTTGGGTCAAACCGAAGCCGCCAATTACTGGCGTACCGAGCAGCGCTATCATCCGGCTGGATTGACCGTGCGCCAAGGACTAAATGGCACATGGACAGCCCCCGGATTTATTGTTCGCAGCGATGGTATGCGTTACCAAGAAACCAATGCTCCCGCTTTTCAGGTGCTTTTTGATGCAGGCTACAGCTATCGTCTGGAGTCTGTGCCGAGCAGTGAATATATTTTGCACCTGACCTTTGTTGGCGATTTACCAGCAAGTCCATCAGGTCTTATCGTTGCCACCCCAGCCAACCAAGCCCCAACAGCAGTTTACCGCCTAGGAGAGATGACCGATGGTGGAAGCCCACCAGACCCACCGACCGAGAACGACCGATTAAGCCCAGCCTCGAGCCTGGCTGAATTCCAAGCCAGCCCACAGACCAAGTATTACTACGACTCGAGCGCCAAACTGCTTTACAACCAAATCAACAAACGCTGGTTAATGGTACGCCCATAAAAACACCCAAAACTTTTTTTGACACTCCCAATATTGGGAGTGTTTTGTTTTCTCGCCAAAGGCTACTTTAGCGGTATAATACCGATATGCACCCAACGAAGGAACAATTATGAGATACCCCAACGCCCTGATTCAACTGATTCGTGAACTCAGCCGCCTGCCCGGTGTCGGACCTAAAAGCGCTCAGCGCTTGGCTTTTCACTTGTTTGCCAGCCCCAAAGAAGATGTTGAAATGTTGGCACAAGCCCTACTCGAGGCAAAGAACCAATTGAAGCTCTGCCCAGTCTGTTTTAACATCACCGACAAGGAACTCTGCGCTGTCTGCGAGGACAACAAACGCGATCAAACCACGATTTGTGTGGTCGAAGAACCCGGCGATGTGATTGCGATAGAACGCAGTGGCGAATTCGACGGGTTGTATCACGTCCTGCACGGTGTCCTCAGCCCGATGAACGGGGTTGGACCTGACCAACTGAAAATCAAGCCTCTGATTGAACGCACCAAGCAACTGCTGAATAACGGCGCTCTCGAGATTATTCTTGCTACCAGTACCACCGTCGAAGGTGATGCCACAAGTTTGCATTTGCAACGCAACCTCGAGCCACTAGGAGTCAATGTCACCCGAATTGCGTATGGGCTGCCTGTTGGCGGTTCGCTCGAGTACGCCGATGAGATCACCCTTGGACGAGCCATTGCTGGACGGCAAAAAGTGCGATGAACATTCTTATTTACCTCCTTTTGGCTGTGATTGGTTTCCAAATTGCTATTCGCTTGTGGTTTCGTACCTTCCCACAAGCCATTCCTTTTGGTTGGGCGTGGTTGCTCGAGAATCCGTGGCGCAAATGGTACCGGCAACCTGAACGCACCGCCGAGCGAATGAGTTTACGGACTACCGATGTGGTTCTCGAGGTGGGGTGCGGTTCGGGTTTGTTCACCCGTGCCTTAGCCAAGCGCTGCAAAAAGCTGATGGTTCATGACCTCGAGCCGCGTTATGTGGGGCTGACCAAAAGCAAAACACAGGATTTAAGCAACCTCGAGTACCTGAGTGGCGACCTGAGCAAACAAGGGCTGGTGCGGGTGGCAGATGTGATTGTGTTGATTTCGGTTTTACCTGAAATTCCTAATCCTGTAGCCATGCTCGAGGTGTGTGTCAAAGCCCTGAAATCGGGTGGGCGTATCATCATCAGCCAAGAATTCTTTGAGCCAGAGTATGTGACTTCGGTGCGAATAGATGCTTGGGCGCAAGCGGCGGGTCTGAAAGCCACGGCTCATGAGGGTGGTTTTTTCTTGTACACCAATCAATACACCCGAGCTTGAAAAACACTGCTCTGTGTTTATTCCTCGAGTTTTGCAACAGGAAATGTAAATTGTGCTGCTGCCGCGACCATGCTCGAGGGGTCAGTTCGGTACTTCTCGAGCTGCACAAGCTGTGCGGGTTTCCAAGCGGCTAGAGAACCACGCTGATTGCTGGCGCTACTGATAAGCGCTTGCAGTGCCAATCGGCGTAGTAATTCGTTAGGATGATCGCGCCAGACTTGCTCGAAAGTTGATACTTGTCTACCAATACGTGAAGGGTCTCTTATCACCTCGAGTACAGTCAGATAAACATCAGCATGTAGGTGTTGCTGTTCAGCCAAATTGACCATAAACAGAGCTGCTTCTTGAGATGGTAAACAATACACAGCCATTTTGCTCTGTAAATGCAAAGTGAGTGAGTCTTTCTCGAGGACGCGCAGAATGGCTTGGGTGTGACCCAAGAGACGATTGGCTTGTTGGCTGCGAAAAAAGCTACGGTACAAGTTTAAGTAAGCCTCAATTGCCTCTTGTAAAATAAGACGGCTCGATAAGAACATTTCAAAAGAGGTTGCTATCAGGACGGTATCCATTTTTACAGAGGTATAAAAAAATGCTTCAAGCGCAATTCTGGTTTGATTTGGATCGCTCGAGAGTATGGCTTTTTGCATGGGTTGGACAAATTTCTGCTCGGTGTCCGTGACGGGCAAAAAGCGGCAACGGCGCAGGGTCTCGAGCCTGACATCTGGGTCTGGGTGAGCTATTAACGCAGCCAGTACCTCCACCAGTTTTGTTTGTGAAAAAGCACTTAAGCGCTCGGTGGGAATACGAATTACACCATCGGCAATGGCAGGATCTTCGTCTCGAGCGGCGGCTTGAAACACATCCCAAGTTTCGGGTTGCTCGAGGTAATCCCATAAAGCTCGAAGCAGTGCCACGCGCACATCGCGGTGCAAGTTTTGTTGGCTGAAAATCAGCAGTTGTTGCCAAGCGGCTTGGGTGCGAAGTTCACCGATCAGACGCATCACTTCTTTGCCCACTGTGACCCGTTCAACTGGCGTTTGGCGCAGCAAATCAAGGGCTTGTTGTGGTGGCATTGCCAGCAGTAAACGCCGCAGGGCATAAATGGCAATTCTGGCACGGTCATCCTCGAGGGCTTTGAGGAGTGGTTCGAGTCCATTGGCTTCATCGAGTCGTCCTAGGGCGCGTAAAGCCGAATCTCGAATGGCGAGTCTTGAAATATGAATCGCACTTAAACTGCGAATGGTGCTGGTGCGGGCATTAGGAATACTGGCAAGTTGCACCAGTACAAACTGAACGGCGGGGATGCTGTGGTCGTTGTCTTTAGCGACTTGCTCGAGGGTTTGCACAAAAGTTTCTTGTTGCTTTGGATTCCAACGATGAAAACCATTGCTCAAAGGCAACACAAAACGGGTTTTCCCTGTGCTGAACCGTCCTTTATAAGCGCTTTGTCCCAAGAATGGACTGAGTAAATCTTGCCGATGCCGATGCAAATACTGGTACACGGTTGGCACAATTGCCCAGCTTTTATCGGCTTTGAGCAATTCAGGCACAAGTGCGTTAAAGCGTGGAATATCGTGCTTGGCGATCAATTGAAGCGCCGATTGTGACGTGCCAGAGTGTATGGCTTGGCGTACCAGCCGCGTTGCCAACTCGAGAAAATCAGGTAAAACCTTTAAGCGCTTGCCAAAATAGAAAAGCAAAGCAATGATGTTTGATTCGCGCTCTTGGGTTTCCCATGCTTTTAGAACAGGTAGTAATGGAACAGCCAGAACTTGGGCTTGTGCATCCGAGATTCTTTGCCCAAAGTTGTAACTGCCGATTTGCCCTCGCTCTTTGACCAAAATCCCAAGCCATTTGGCTGCCCACTGAGGATAAAAAGGCAGTAAACCAAAAACAATTTGTTCGGCTACAAGACCCGTTTGATACGACAAATCGGCTGCATTTAAGGCATCTTGCAAAACCAAGCCCAGTTCTTCAAGTTGCTCGGGTTGCCACGCGGCTGGTGGCAGCCTTCCAATGGCGCTGAGCATGGTCAGGCGAACAGGGTCTTGTTCGTTTTTACGAAAGCGCACAAACTCGAGAACATTGTTGTAATTGAGGCGATTGTAACGGGCGGTATAAATCAAATTGGGAATGGCAACGCTGCGGTACTCTGGTTTGGGGTGCTTAAAACTTGGCTCGAATATGGTTTTGGCTTCGTCCCAATCAAGCAAACTGGCATACGGCAAACGCTGCAAAGTCTGACTCTGCAAAACAGGATGCTCGAGGTGAATTTGAGCTTGTTGCTGGCACAGTTCTCGAGGTAAGAGGCGCAGTGTTTCTACGGCAATCAGCCCGTCGCTGTTCATCCATTCGCTTTTGCAAGCCTGAAAAATTGCGGGGCGGAATGCTGAGGCAAACTTGGAGAAATGAGCCTCTAAACGCTGTAAAGTCGCTGGATGCTGAGCTTGTAAAGCCAAGACTTGCGAAAGCTCTAAGCGGTGTGCCACAGCCGAAAAATCAAGACTGGAAGGCTCTTCTTGCTCGAGTGCAAAGGCTGCCATGACCTTAGGATGTCGTTGCACCAAGGGTTGCAGTTTAAGCCAACCAAGATGTGTGCCGCGCTGCATCAATCGTAACAATGGCGAGACTCGAGCCACAGCTTTTTCAGCGATCCGTGGCAATACTGCATTGAATTGCCAATTCAAACGACGGTTTTGTTCATCAAGATTGAATCGTTGCTCGAGCCAATCCGCGACCAAATTAGGCTGGTTACGTGCCAGACGCGCTAATTCTGCGGTTGAAGCCAACTCGAGCAGTGGTAAATGTTCTTCAATCACTTCAAGCGAAGCAAATCCAAGAATCGCAGTCGCATCTCGAGTCAACCCAAGTTGCATAAAAGACTTGAGCAGTGCGTCGGCTATGGGCATGGCTTTTTTGCGTTGCTGCAATTTGTGCAGCACAACCAAACGCATTTTGCTTGGCACAATTCTCAGACTCTCGAGCAATTGCTCCTGTGTTAAAACAAATGGTGCAAGACAACCAGCCAGCCCTCGAATAATCCGAGAAGCATCTTGTAAAGCACGTTGCACATGAGCTGCATCATGGCTCGAGAAGCACGAAGCCAACGCCAATTGGCGTTCATAAACATTGCCCTGCTCGAGTTGCGCTAAGACTTCAACGTCAGGGTTTTTGCCGTACTGCACCATAAAACGCATTCGGTCAGAATGGCACATTGGCTCGAGTTGCTTAAGAAGTGTTTGCATGGCTCGGCTTAGAATAGCGTATCGAGTAGAATACTTGTATGCGTTTACCGATTGGCGTACAAGACTTTGCCCTACTGCGTGAATCCAACATGATTTATGTGGATAAAACCGCACTGCTTGCGCCTTTGCTCGAGACTGGACGGTATTTTTTTGCTCGTCCTCGGCGCTTTGGCAAGTCGTTGATTGTTTCAACCATCCAAGCTGCTTTTCGTGGGCGCAAGGACTTATTTGCTAACCTTTGGCTCGAGCATAACTTTGATTTTAAGTTACGCCCCGTGATTCGCCTTGATTTTAGTCGCCTTGATTTTCAAGCCCGTTCACTCGAGGCGGCGCTGCTCGATAGTTTCCAGCAATCAGCTCAGGAGTATGGTCTCACCTTGCAAGCTCAAACTCCAAAAACAGCCTTTGAAGAACTGATTCTCGAGCTGGCGAAAACCGAAAAAGTTGTGGTTTTGATAGATGAGTACGACCAAGCCATCACCGATGTTTTGTTTGAACCCGAGAAACGCAAGGCGCACACCGACATCCTCAGAGGTGTTTTTGGTGTCCTGAAGCCCTTAGATGCGTATTTGCATTTGGTTTGGATTACGGGTGTTTCCAAAATCGGTAAACTCAGTTTATTCTCGAGCTTGAACAACATCCAAGATATTTCAATGAACCCCAAATACGCGCTGCTCTGCGGTTACACCCACGCCGAAATCGAACAGAGTTTCCCCACCTTTCTCGAGGAGGCAGCAAAGAGTTTTGACGCGTCACTGCCTGAACTTTGGGCGGGTTTGCAGCGTTGGTTCAATGGGTACTCATGGGATGGCATCGAAAAAGTCTACTGCCCATTCTCGTTTCTGCTTTTTCTCGAGCATCCAATTTTCAAGTCCTACTGGTACGAAACAGGCACTCCGACTTGGCTGATCGAACTGATTAAAAACCGTAAAATCAACCCACTTAACTTTGAACATTTGTCAGCCGACGCAATGACCCTGACTGTCACCGATGTCGAAAACCTCGAGCCAGTTGGAATGATGTTCCAAACTGGTTATTTAACCATTCAAAAAATCAGAAAGTCCGAAGCTGGCACTCGGTATGAACTGTCATACCCCAATCAAGAAGTTCGCGTGGCATTTTCAAAGGGCTTATTGCAAGATTATAGCCAGTCGTACCCAAGTGAAGTCAGCAGCTTTGCATTTGATTTGTACGACGCACTTTTAAGCCTCGAGTGGGACAAACTTTTTTCTCGAGCCAACCAAGTCCTAGCTGGTATTCCCTACGAAATTTTTCCACGTTTTGAAACCTATGCTAACAGCCTATGGCATCTGATGCTCGTCAGCACAGGTTTACGCACCCAATCTCAAGTTCAAAGCGACCCAAGCCCGTCAGGTGCTGCTTTGGGGTCAAGAACCAGCCTAGGGCGAATGGACACCCTGCTCGAGACCAGCACCCACTACCTCATCTTTGAACTGAAAATGGGCGGTTCAGTCAGCGCTGCCACCACGCAAATCATGGACACTGCCTACGCCAAAGGCTTGAGCGGCAAACCCATTCTCGGCATTGGCATGGTTTTTGATCTGGCGAGTAAGAGCTTTAGCCAGTGGGAAGTCACAGAGATTGAGTAGGTGAAAGAGAAAAGAGAAAAGAGGAAAGAGAAAAGAGAAAAGAGGAAGTCAAAAGCAAAATCAGTTGTGTCAGGTTTATCTTTAACCTTTGACCTTTCATCTTTAACCTCATGCCCAAAGCTCAAGGCTCACAGCTCACGGCTTTTTGCTAGACTTTGACAAAGCCGCATTTGTCTGGTATAAAATTAAAAGGAAGTGATTACGTTGTTAGCAGAAATAATCAGCGTTGGAACAGAATTACTGATGGGAGAAATCATAGACTCCAACGCGGCATTCCTCGCTCAGGAACTGAAAAACCGTGGTGTTTTCATGCACTGGAAAACCACGGTTGGTGATAACCTCGCTCGGTTACAAGAAGCCATTGAACGGGCGCTCAGCCGCTCCGATCTTGTGATTCTGGGCGGCGGACTTGGACCCACCGACGATGACTTGACCAGAGAAGCAATTCTTACCAGCATCGGCGAAGAAGCAGTGGTGGACGAAGCATACCTTGCTAAACTTCGGGCGTGGTTCGAGGCAAGGGGGCGCAGTTTTCCCGAGCAGAACATCAAACAGGCTTGGGTCTCGAGCAGTGCTAGAGCCATACCAAATCCTGTCGGCACTGCCCCCGGTTGGTTTGTGCGCGTTCCCAACAGTTCAAAAATCATTGTTGCCATGCCAGGACCACCTCGAGAGATGAAACGCATGTGGGCAGAGCAAGTTCTACCGCGCTTAGAACTGCCCCAAAGCGGTTTTTATTTTAAGACTTTTCGCACTGTTGGCATTGGCGAAAGCCACTTAGCCGAGCGCCTTGGCGACCTTGCCCAACTCGAGAACCCGAGTATTGGCACATATGCTCGGCGCGACGGTGTCCATGTGCGTGTGGCTGCCAGTGCCGCCACACTCGAGGCAGCTCAAGCCCTTGCCGAGAGCAGTGAAATCGCGGTGCAAGCTAAACTTGAGGGCTTTATTTACGGCACAGATGAGCAAACCCTGCCTGAAATGATCCTCGAGCAATTACGCTCACGTTCACAGAGTCTTGGGATTATTGAAAGCATCTCGGGTGGGATTATGTCCGATGAACTGACCAACGCCAAAGGCTCGAGTGAGGCTTTTTTCGGTGGCACAGTCGCATATGCTGCCCAAGCCAAACTGAAACTTGGGGTCAACCCAGAAATCCTCGAGCAGCACGGCGCAATCAGCCCCCAAACCACAGCCGCTCTTGCCCAGATTGCCCGCTCGAGTTTTGGCGCGGATTGGGGTTTGGCTTGCACAGGCGCAGCCGATAATAGTTTCGGTGATTCAATGCCAGCCGGTACGCTATTTGTAGCGATTGCCACACCAGACAATCAAATCCTCGAGTTTAAATCGGTGGTGGCAGGAGATCGCCGCACGATGAAAGAACGGGCTGCATTTAACGCACTTGGAACACTTTGGAGAGCCATGAAAACGTAAAGGAGACTTTGAGGAAAATTTATATAAAATACAAAACTAAACCGTCAAGTCAATGCCCGCCAACGCCTCAACAAGCCCCGTTGCTCGAGAAAAGCCAATAACCAGAAGCTCAAAGCCAGAAAGGATTCCCATGTCAACCACCAAGAAAAAAGAAGCCGCCGCCGATACCTCCGATATGTCCGATTCGCAATTGACAGCCCATAAGAAAAAAGCCTTAGAGAGCGCCGTCAGTCAAATCGAAAAAGCCTTTGGTAAGAACGCGATCATGAAACTCGATGCCTCGAGTAAACTGCAAGTCGAAGTGATTCCCACAGGCAGCATGAGCTTAGACCTTGCTCTTGGCGTAGGCGGCGTTCCTAAGGGCAGAATCATTGAAATTTATGGTCCTGAATCAGGCGGTAAGACTACGCTGACCCTGACGATTGCCGCGCAGTGCCAAAAAATGGGTGGCACTGTTGCCTTCATAGATGCCGAACACGCGCTTGATCCTGTTTATGCCAAAGCCCTTGGGGTCAACACCGATGAGCTTTTGGTCAGCCAACCCGACACCGGCGAGCAAGCCCTCGAGATCACCGAGCTTTTGGTTCGCAGTGGCGCGGTGGACATGATTATCATTGACTCGGTAGCGGCGCTTGTGCCTCGAGCTGAAATCGAAGGCGAAATGGGCGATAGCTTGCCTGGTCTGCAAGCCCGTTTGATGAGTCAGGCATTGCGTAAACTGACTGCGATCCTCAATAAATCCCACACCACTTTGATTTTTATTAACCAAGTCCGCGAGAAAATCGGTGTGATGTACGGCAACCCAGAAACCACCACAGGCGGTAAGGCACTGAAATTCTACGCCAGTGTACGTTTGGATATTCGCCGCATTGGGCAACCGATTAAAGTTGGTAACGATGCTGTTGGCAACAACGTTAAAATCAAAGTGGTAAAAAACAAAGTCGCCCCGCCGTTCAAGGAAGTCGAAATTCAAATTTACTTCGGTAAAGGCATTGACCAACTGAACGATTTGGTGAATTTATCCAGCAGCCTCGAGATTGTTGAAAAAGCCGGTAGTTGGTTTTCTTATAACGGTGAGCGCATCGGGCAAGGCAAGGAAAAAGTGGTCGAGTACATCAAAGCCCGTCCTGCACTCGAGGAAGAACTGCGAGCCAAAGTCTTTGAAGCCATTCGCTCAGGCAAAGGTGATGCTTTGGTCAGCGTTGCCAGCCCAGCCGAGGATTAGTTTTTGCAATACCGCCCACCTGGTAACTCGAGAATCGCACCGCGTAGGTGCAGCATGGTCAGTGCGACGGTGGCTCGAGGTGTGTCAAAGCCAGTGGCTAAACACAGGTCATCGAGCAGCATTTCACCGTTTAGGGCATGGTAAATCCGCGCTTCATCGCCTTCGAGTTCTGGGGTGGGGCGCGGTGGTGCAGCCACCCAACGCAGGTTCTCGAGGATATCGGCGGCGGATTCAATCAGGGTTGCGCCTTCTTTGATGAGCTTGTGTGGTCCTCGGGCGAGTGGGTCGCCAGCCCTGCCTGGCACGGCAAACACTTCGCGTCCTGCCTCGAGTGCTGCCACGGCGGTGATCATTGCGCCAGAGGTGGTATCGCCTTCGACCACCACGCTACCCGAGCATAAACCAGCAATGATGCGGTTGCGCGGTGGGAAGTTATAACTGTTGGGCGGTGTGCCGAGCGAGTAAGCCGAAATCACCGTTAGGCGCTCAGACAAAGCTTTATTTTCCGATGGGTAAATTGTGTCAACACCGCAACCCAGCACGGCGATGCTCGAGCCGCCAGCTTCAACGGCGGCTGTGTGCGCCACAGTGTCAATTCCTCTGGCTAAGCCAGACACCACAGTCACACCCACCAGAGCAAGGTCATGTGCCAGTTTTTGGGTGAAGGCTCGGGCATAGGCACTGGCTTTGCGTGTGCCAACCACGCCAATGCTGCGTGGCATTACCCCGCCTAAGTTCTCGAGCGGTGCTAAATCACCACGCACCCACAGCACAGGTGGCGGGTCGTAGATGGCTCGGAGGCTTTCTGGGTAACGCGCATCGGTTAAACCAAGCAAAGTCAAACCCAGTTTCTCAGCTCGAGCCAGTTCAGTCTTGGCGCGTTCTGTGCTGGCTTGTGCGCCTATGGCAGCAAGGCTGCCCGCTTCGATGCCACGGACTTGGCGCAACTCGGTCAGGTTGGCGCTTAGAGCCGCTTCGGCGCTACCAAAATGCTCGAGCAGGGCTTTGACCCGCACCGAACCGAGTCCTTGCGTGAAAAATAAGCTCAGGCAAGCTTGCAATTCAGACATTATGGGCTGCCTTCTTCGTACCAATCCCCGAGTTTCTCAACAATTTCCTGCACCACTTCGCGGCGCAAACGCCCATCGGTGGAGACTTGGATCGGCGCTTGGTCATAAAATGGTTTTCGGATCTCAAGCAGTTCACGGATTTTCGCCAGTGGGTCTGGGACTTGCAGCAACACCCTTGGGCTGCGTTTGGTGCGCTCGAGAATGGTTTCTGGACTGGCAGACAATGCCACCACCGGACCTCGAGCCATCAGTTTTAAGCGGTTCTCGGGGTTATTGAACGTGCCACCACCGCAAGAAATCACGGCTTGGTCTAGGGCGATGCAGCGTTCAACCGTTTCGGATTCATATGCCCGAAAAGTCGGCTCGCCATACACCTCGAAAATCTGTGCCACAGTTAAGCCTGCCACTTTTTCAATGACTTTATCGGTATCAAAAAAATGCAGCGCCAAAGCCCGAGATAATTCCCAACCAATGCGGCTTTTACCTGTTCCCATAAAACCAACCAATGCCACCCAAGACACTGGACGCTCGAATTCAATTGGTTCACCAAGGATGGACATACGCACCCCCACGCTCGAGAGGAGCGGCAAACAATGCCTTGGCTCGAGGTGGTGGTGCAGCACATTGAAGGCTGTCAAGGAGGAAAAAGGAAGTCATGCGATGATTCTACCGCGTTAAGGCTGCAAAAGGGCAAGAATTTTTTGGTCAAGCCTCGATAAAGCCACATTTTTTGCCAAAACCAAATCTGAGCGCTTGGATTGAATCGCGTAGACCACAACCTCAAATTGTCGGTGGGTCATGGTGTGCGAGACTGTGCCTAAGAACTGAGCATCGGGTATTCCCAATTCCTCGAGGGTCGAAGCGGCATCTGCATTCAAAGCCATCAGAGGCACACCAAATAAGCCTCCCAACAAACCTTTTTTGGGGCGCTGCTCGAGAAAAACCAAATCGGCATGAAACTGAATCAATGCCAAAGCCTGAATGGTTTTAACTTTGGCTCGGGTTTTTGGGGCTGGCACACGGCTGGTCGTTTGCTCGAGATTTGCTTTACAAAAACTGCTCAAGGGGCAATCCGAGCAACGCGGTTTCTTCGGTGTACACAGCACCGCCCCAAGTTCAATCAACGCCTCATTCCAAGCTCCTGCTCGAGCCGCAAAAAGCCAATCTTGCGCCGTCTCGAGCAACCAAGACTCGGTTGGATTAGGGTTGTTGTGCAACCGCGCCAAGACCCGCCGAACATTGCCATCCACCGCAGCCACAGCTTGATTAGCGCTCAGACTGGCAATGGCTGCTGCGGTGTAACGCCCCACACCGGGCAACTCGAGCCACGCTTCAAAAGAACTCGGCAGACCACGCACAGCCATGATTTGTGCTGCGCGGTGCAAACTCCGCGCTCGAGCATAATAACCAGCTCCCTCCCAAAGTTTTAAGACATCCTCGAGCGGCGCTGCCGCTAAGGCTCGCACATCAGGAAAAGCCTCGAGAAAGTTTTGAAAATACAAAATCGCTCGGCTGACTTGGGTTTGTTGCAACAAGACCTCGGAAAGCCAAACCTGATACCCATCTCGAGAACCCGCTGCCTGTAATCTCCAAGGCAAAACTCGAGCCTCGGAGTCGTACCACTCGAGCAAGCTCAGTTGCAGTTTTCTTAACTTAAGTAGCGGCATTTGATTTTTGCGTTTCCTGACGAATCCCCAGCGCTAAAAAATCGCCAACAATCGCAATGATA
>JAAFJQ010000090.1 GCA_013298185.1 Deinococcales bacterium | reverse complement strand
TGATTGGTGTTCTACCGCCGAATCTCGAGGGTCTGCATTTGACGACTGATAATAAAATCCTAACTGCCAGTTGCGAGAAGAATCAATTGCTGATTCGCCGTGCCACATTTTAGGCTAAACTATCCCCATGACCCTCGCCACCACTGACCTTTGGCTCGAGCGTAATTCTGGAATGCCTTTTGACCAAACTTGGCTCGAGGAAACCCGTGTCAATAAAAGCGCGGTGGAACGCCGAGCCGCCACCATCGGCACACGCCGCACGGTGAAAAAAGAATTCCAAGCCGCGTGGTTGCTGCGTGCGATTACCCTGATTGACCTGACCACGCTCTCGGGCGATGACACCGATACCAACGTCCAGCGCCTTTGTGCCAAAGCCCGTAACCCTGTGCGTCAAGACATCCTCGAGTCCTTGGGGGCAACGGCTTTGGGCATCACCACGGGCGCGATTTGTGTGTACCATCCGTTTGTCAAAACCGCCGTTGAAGCTCTCAAAGGTAGTGGTGTGCCTGTTGCGGCGGTCAGCACTGCTTTTCCTGCGGGGCTTGCCCCAATGAAAACCCGTCTCGAGGAAGTCAGGGCAAGTGTGTCCGATGGCGCTGCCGAAATTGACATGGTGATTACAAGGGGATTGGTGCTTGGCAACAAATGGGAAGCGCTTTTTGATGAGGTGCGCCAAGTCCGTGAAGCCTGCGGTAACTCGAGACTCAAAGTGATTCTGGCAACAGGCGAACTTGGCAGCCTAACCAATGTCGCCAGAGCCAGCCTAACCGCGATGATGGCTGGCGCGGATTTCATTAAAACCAGTACAGGCAAAGAAAGCGTCAACGCTACCCTCCCCGTGACCTTGGTGATGGTGCGTCAAATCAGGGCGTACCTCGAGCGGACTGGCTACCGTGTGGGCTATAAACCTGCTGGTGGTATCCGAACCGCTAAAAATGCCCTCGAGTACTTGTTTTTAATGCGTGATGAACTTGGGCTGCCTTGGTGCGAATCGCATTTGTTTCGTTTTGGTGCGAGCGGTTTACTGACCGACATTGAACGCCAACTCGAGCATTATGTGACTGGCGCGTACTCGAGTGCCAAGCGTCATGCCATGCCTTAGGTGTTTGGCAGCAAATGAATTGCCATTAAACTGACCAGATTGGCAGTGAATAAACTGCGGTGGGTTTCCATGATGTTAAAACCTGGTACCAAAAAAGCTAAGAACAATTCGTCCATCACCACAAAAGCTGCCCAGAGTGCCAAATTGATCATAAATGCCAGATTGACCAGTCGCAAGTTATTGGGGTCAAAACTACCAAGGGCTGCCCATAACAAATAAACCGCTACCACTTCCCAAATAATCGCCGAGATGTACATGATCCAAGTCAGTGGGTTGGGTGTTCCATAGACTTTCACCACATTCTGCATGAACCAAAAATTGCCACTGTTGAATTTCCATGTTTCGGGTAAGAGTTTTAGGTTTTTTGCCACATCCAAGAAATTCAGCAGCAGCACCAACGACAACCAAACTGCCCAGAATAAGATAATGCCTTGTTTGAGGGTGATTAAATTCAGATCCATTGATGTTCCTCGAGTTGATGGTACTGCTAGACAAGTATACCGCAGGAGCAGTTGGTCGCTCCTGCGGTATGACTCGAGTCAAGTGTTTACTTGGGTCGTGGGATGAACACGGTGCTGAAGGCTTTTTTCACGTCTTGTTCTTTCTTTAAGATACCAACGTTTCGCAAGGCTTTGTAGACTTCGTTCCAACGGCTGAGTTGCATCGTACCAAAGCCAAATTTCTTGACTTGTCCGTCTTTGCCTGTAGCAAATGGAATCACAGCGTTGCCACTCCATGCCAAAAATGCTGGGTTGAGGTCTTTGTTATCGGCTTTGATTGCATCGCCGTACTTACCGGGGTTTGCCACGTAACGATTCCAACCTTCTTGGCTGGCAGCCACCACCGCTTCGACCACTTTGCGGTTGTTCTTGATGTAATCTTCGGTGGTGCCAAGCACACCATAAGGGCTAAAGCCAGAATCAGAAACAAGCAAGTAGTCAATGTCGCCACCAGCTTCTTTGATCGTATACGGCTCGGCGACCGCGTAACCTTGGCTGACCAGTTTTTTGTTGTTCAAGAAAGTAGCGACTTGCCCAGTGTAATTGACTTGTTGCACTTTACCTTGGAGTTTGTACTTAGCGACAATGTAATCCCAGTACGGCGCACCCGGTGTGACCGCCACTTGTCGTCCGGCAAGATCAGCAAAGCCTTTGACTGGGTTGTCCTTGTGGAACATCAGCACTTGCGGCGAGAGTTGCAAATCAGCGAAAACACCAACCACGGGCAAACCCTCTTCTCGAGATTGCAAAATACCACCCGTGTCCATCTGTGCAAAAGCAGCTTTGCCAGTGGCGACCAACTGATAACCTGCCACGTTTGGACCACCAGGCACCAATTTGACTTTGACCCCTCGAGCCTCGTACAAACCATCCTGCACAGCTGCGTAGTAACCGCCGTGGGGTGGTTCAGCGAACCAGTTGAGGATGATGGTCACTTCGGGCATTTTTTGTGCCGAGACCAAACTTGCCACTCCTACTGTTAAACCAGCACCAAGTAAAACCAAACCGAACTTCTTCATGATGTCCTCCAGCCCAAAAGGGGCGAACGAGAGAGAAAAGAGAAAAGAGAAAAGTGCTTTTTAGGTTTCTCGAGAATAACAGAGTTCATAGGCAGGAAAGGAAATTGAATCTGAACAATCATTCGGGGTTTGTTTCCTGACCTAAAGATAAAATGACCGTGAAGTCTTTCCTCTTTAACCTTTGACCTTAGTTTTCATGTTGCACTGCCGATTCATGCCAGTTCTTGAGGAGCAGATGCCCAAAGAAATTGACCATTAAAAAAAATGCAATGCCTAGTAAAGCTGCGCTCAGTGCCGAAGCGAACAAATAACCGGTTTGTAAACGAGCGCTGGTTTCAGCGATGATGATGCCAAGTCCGCCCATGCCGCCACCACCAGCCCCTGCCATGTATTCACCGACAATGGTGCCAATCACCACTTGGGCAGCAGCGATGCGCCAACCTGTGACCATGTACGGCAGCGCAAAGGGAAGACGCAACTTAAAAAGGGTTTGTGATTTGGACGCACCGTAGAGCTTAAAGAGGTTCTGCATGTTGTTTTCAACACTGATTAAACCTTGGGTGGTGTTTGCCACCACAGCAAAAATCGCAATGATCACACTGATCGTGACAATGCTGGCAAAACCAATGTTGAACCAAATAATAATAATTGGGGCAATCGCAATCACGGGAGTGCTTTGCAGCATCACAGCGTAGGGGTAAAGGGCTTTTTCAATAAATTTACTGCTCGAGAGGAGGAACGACAGCGCAGTGCCAAGCACCATCACCACCAAAAAAGCCACAAAAGAAGCCTGAAAGGTAAACCAAGCCGAAGACAGCAAACTTTCGCGGTGTTCAATCGCTGAGTTAATCACCCCGAGTGGGCTGGGTAGGATATAGGGTTTCAGTTGTGCAATCAGAATCACGCTTTGCCAAATGGTCACAAAGAAAACAAAAGACACCATCGGTGGAAAAATCCGCTCGAGCCAAGCTGGGACTTTACTTTTGGTGCTTTGAACTCGAGCAATGGGTTTGGCTTCGGTCATGGGGTTCACCTAGGGGGAAGAGGAAAGGAAAAAGAGGAAAGAGGAAATTTGGGCTGTACCTTAGTTGCTCGAGATGCGAGAAGCTAACAACTAGAAGCTAGTAGCTAATGGGTGTGGGCTAAGAGTTTCATGACTGAATTCACTCCTTGGGCAAATTCGGGTGTGCCACGATGCTCAGAGTGCCTTGGGTAGGGCGTATCGAGCTTAAATTCATCCAAAATTCTGCCTGGACGGACGGACATCACAACAATGCGGCTGGAGAGGAAGACGGCTTCAAAGACATTGTGGGTCACGAAAATAATCGTGGCTTTGGTCAGTTCGCGCACCTTCATCAGGTCGTCATTGAGTTTTTGGCGGGTGATTTCATCAAGGGCGCCAAAGGGTTCGTCCATCAAGAGCAAACGCGGCTTGGTGACCAAAGCTCGAGCGATTGAAACACGCATTTTCATACCACCACTGAGTTCGCGCGGGAAAGCATTGACAAAACCACTTAAACCAACCATCTCGAGGGCTTCGGAAACCACATTGCCCCATCGGGATTTTGGCATTCGCATCAGCTCGAGGGGCAGTTCAACATTTTGCCGCACAGTGCGCCAAGGAAGGAGTGTGGCTTCTTGAAAAACAAAACTGGATTGTCCACGGTTTTGCAAACTACCGGGTTGCTGACCGTCAACGCTGACTTCGCCTGCGGTGGCATCTCCAAGTCCAGCGATGATGCGTAAGAGTGTACTTTTACCGCAGCCCGAAGGTCCAACCAAGGAGACAAATTCGTTTTCTTTGACCTCGAGGTTGACGCCTTCAATCGCAATTGTGCCATTGGCATATTGCTTGTCTACGCCATGAACGCGCACCAAGGTTTTTGTACTGGGGAGACTGACGGGTGTACTCATGGATGTCCTTGTCTGGCGAATAAGCACTAACCGATTTGCGAAAATATAACGCAGTGCTTGCAGACTGTCAAGACAGAAAATAGCAATTGTAAAAAAATAAACATACAAATGCAATAAAATACTTGTTTTTTTGAAAAGTGTTCGGTCAAAGCAAAGCGAAACGCCAAAAATAAGAAAAACCCCTACCTCGAGCAAACAGTTTTAGGTGGCTTCAAGTCATTGTACACTGATAATCCTATGGTGATTGAATTTTTACGTTTTGAAGTTTCCAAAGAAGACCGAGCTGATTTTTTACAAGCCGATGTTGCCATTTGGACAGCCGCGCTCAGTCAGTATCCCGGGTTTATCAGCAAAGAAACCTTTGTAGACCAAGAAACCGAGCATATTGTGACCATGATTCGCTGGGAGAGCTTAGCCCATTGGAAATCCATTCCTGAAAGCGAACTCGAGGCGATTGATGCGAAAATGGGCAAGAGCTGGAAACCAATTGTTGAAGCTCGAGCGTTGTTACCCGTTGGTTGATGGGCTGTTCTTAAAGTACCGTACACCCAACCAAACCACGCCTAGGATCACAAAACCAATTGCTCCACCAATCGCAATGCCGTTGACGGTACGTTGCAAACTGATTAAAAGTGGGGTGTGAAAATGCGTGAAGCTGCCCATGATGCTGGCTTGACCAATCACACTTGCCATTAAAAGCAAGTTATTCAGCCACGTTGGAAACAAACCCGATAAGCCCACCAAGCCGGGTGCATGAAGTGCCAGTTCTTTGCTGCGTGGACGAATCATGCTGTCTTGCAAGGCAGCTCGAGCCTTGGCTTCGGCATCTGAGACTCCTGCGCCTGTGTCATTGCCACGGCGCAGCACAATCAAGGCTAAAGCCGCTGCCGCAAAGCCCATCAGGGCAATCAGTCCAAGGCTGACGGGCGTGTTCCAAAGCGAACGAATGGTTTTTCGGATGTCTTGTTTGGGAATCATGGTTAAGCCCAGCAACACAGGTGGTAGTACCAGCAGCAAACCGACCCCAGCAAAAGGTTCGATTGCCAGAATCTCATTGCGCCCAACTCCGAGTGCCGAAGCAAAAAAAGCGCCCATCAGGGTAATTCCAGTGGCTCTTGCCCAGTCCAGCACTTTGGCTCGAGCCAGCGCAAAACCCAGCACAGAAAAAACCAGCGCAGCACAAAGCGCTAAGCCCTTAGCGCCAAAACCAGCAAAGAACACCGAAACTCCAAGCACCCCAACGGCAGTACCAACGCCCAACCACCACCAAGGGAACAGCGTGGCGAACAGCACCAAACCCAAGAGCGCTCCAAAGAACGATAAGCGCCGCAACAAGGTGTTCTGTGTAAACTCGAGGGCTTTGGGTTGCCCAAGTACAAGGTCAGCTCGTTCAAGACCAGTTAAAATCGCTTTGATAAAGGTTTGGGTGTCATCAATGCGTTCATAGGGACGCAAGTACAACAAACGATGATTGCGTTCTCTGGCAGCCAAAATAAATTTACTGGCGGCTTCTTCTGGCACAAGTCTTTTTTGCCAAGCGGCTGGAATCGCAAAAACTCGCACCGTAGGATTGACTTTGATGATGTCATCTAAGCCGTCTTGCAGAACACTTTCGACCATACCAGTGATGGTATTCTTGGTTCGCTCGAGGATCAGTTGGCGTTTTTGATCGGTGCTGTTGCCCGTGATTTCTTCGCCAGCGTAAACAATGTACGGCACTTTTGGAAAATCGGCTCCGGGGTCGCGCAGAGCGCCAGATTCAAACGGACGATAAACCACAAAAAAACCCATCTGCTCGAGTTCAGCGTGTAACTCGAGGTCTGGACCAGCAGGCAGCGATAGAATGTTCAGTGGGAATGCTGTCCAGATTTGACCATCGATCCGCACTTGGCGGGTTGGGTACTGGTATTTTGCCATGAAACGCTCGGCAACCCCAGCTTTGAGCGAACGCAAATAAAATTCTTTGGATTGAATTTCCGAAACATCAAGCCGCAAACTCAGGCGTTGATTGCGCCACTCTGCGCCTTCGCGGTATAGCACAAGGTCGTTCTGCACCAAACGCCCAAGGCTGGGTTCGTAGACAGAAACCCCGCCGACACCAAGGGCTTTGTATTGCTTTAAGAGGTCATTGGTTTCAAGCCCATTTTCTCGAGCTTGTTGAACCACATCGGCGTAATCAATGGTCAAACCAACCGTGTTGTAATTTCGTTCAAATTCAATTCGTTGCCAAGCCAAAATCAGCGCTGGAATCAGGCTGATACAGAGTAACACCGACAAGACCAATTGCAATTGCCGTTTTTGCACCTTTGTATTCTAACGCGGCTTTTGATGAGAGGTCGCTCAGACAAGCGCCAGCACCACGGTCAGCACAGGCAGTGCCAAAATGGTTGAAAGCATCACTGAAGCCATCACAAAATTTGGCTCGAGGTCATTTTCTAAAGCAATGATGCTGGCAAGTACCGCTGTTGGCATGGCAGCTTGAATAATTCCCACTGAGCGCTCGAGATTTGAAACTGCAAACACGGGCGCTAAGGCAAAAGCCAGTCCAGCCCCACCGACCAAACGAATCAGGCTGGCAACCCAGACATCGGGGGTGAATTTTGGCATTCCAGTTTGGGCTAATTGAATACCCAAACCAACCAGCATGACTGGAATCATCGCATCGGCAAGCAGCTGCATTCCCCTCGAGATTGGAACGGGCATTGGCACAGCCAAAACATTAACCAGAATAGCTGGCACAAGTGCCAATAAAGCAGGGGTTTTTAAGACACTCCAAAAAGCCTTAAAGCTGATGCCCTTACGAAAATTGGCGGCTGCCACACCAACAATAAAACTGATGGTCAGGATGGCAAGAAAATAAACCACACCCAAAGGCAGTGCCGCCACGCCCATGTCAAATTGAACAATTGGTAAACCCATGTTGCCTGTATTGCCAAAAATCGCAATCAGCACAAAAGCTGCCACGGTCGCAGGAGGGCGTTTCAAAGCCACTGCCACCACAAACCCCAATGCCGCGACTGCCAAATGCACCACTGTTGTGTACAACGCCACTCGAGCTGCGATTGTTAAATCGAGTTTGGCTGTGGACAGGGTTTGAAACACAAAAGCTGGAATAAACAAGTAATACGCCGCTCGAGACAAGGTTCTGGCTTGAAGCTCGAGTGGTTTAGCTGCCCATGCACCTAAGCCGACCAAAGCAAAGACCGGTAAAAGCGTGCCAACAAAAATACCAAGTAGACCAGTCACAACGTATATTCTAAGTTATGAGAATCAAAATATGTGGCATCACCCGACTCGAGGATGCAATGGTGTGCGAAGAAGCTGGAGCAGATGCGATTGGATTTATTTTTGTGCCGAACACCAAACGCTACATTCTACCGATCAATGCCGCCCAGATCTCGAGTCAAATCAGTGGGTTGGTTTCAAAAATTGGGGTGTTTAGAAATGCACCCCTCGAGGAAATTTTGCAGACCGCCAAAACGGTGCAACTCAGTGCCGTACAACTTCACGGACACGAGTCCGACGAATTTGTGAAAGCTGTAGAAGCTCATTATCCAGTGATTCGAGCGGTTTCTTACCAAGCCAAAGTAGCCTTACCTAAAGCCCAAACCCTGCTGATAGACAGCCCCGAGGCAGGCTCTGGGCAAGTTTTTGATTGGGCAACCATAGACCGAAAAAGCCTGACTGGTCGGCGTTGGTTACTGGCAGGCGGACTCAACCCAGACAATGTTGGGAAAGCCGTGCAGCAACTCGAGCCATGGGGTTTGGATGTCTCGAGCGGCGTCGAAAGCGCCCCAGCCATCAAAGACCCAAATAAAATCAGAGCCTTTATTTCTAACGCTCGAGCCGCCCAGTAAAACCCAAAGCTCATAGCTCATAGCCCAAAGCTCATAGTCATCTGACAAATTGCCGTATACTACCAACCATGAGCGCAAAAATATGGTCAGTTGGTGTCATTGCCGCGATGCTCGCCAGTGGTGCAGTTTGGGGTGCAACCCATATTCCGGGTGCTTCAGAAACCCGTTCAAGACATGGACACATGCCAGTTGTAGCGCAGCAAAGCCAGCCGCCGCTGCTGTCGTATATCCCCAAATACTTTGAGCATGTTAAACCAATTCTCGAGCGCAGTTGTGTTGGTTGCCACAGCGAGGGCAACATTGCGCCATTTGCCCTCGAGACAGCCGCCCAAGCCATTCCAATGGCTCGAGCCATTCAAAAAGCCGTGCAGAATAAACTGATGCCGCCTGTCACCGCAGGTGGTTCAACCCCTGCGCTGCTGCACGATAAGCGCTTATCCAATGATGAAATTGCGATTATTGCCAATTGGGCTTGGGCTGGTGCGCCTCTGGGCAAAGAAGTCAGTGCCGCACAAACAGGCTCGAGCCGCGAAAAACGTCTTCCAGACATGGTGTTGACACCAAAATCAGAGTTTTTGCCCGATGAAAAACTGACCGATGAGTACCGATGCTTTATTTTTGACCCCAAACTATCTGAACCGCGTTTCATGGATGCGTATAATATTGTGCCAGCCAATAAGAAAATCGTGCATCATGCCGTGATTTTCCAGATTGACAAATCCAAAGCCGCCGATGCAGTGCAACTCGAGAGCAAAGAAACCGATGGTCGGCTTGGCTACCCTTGCTTTGGCGGACCTGGCAATAACCTTGGCAGACCAAACATCATTGGCGTTTGGGCGCCTGGTCAAGGCGCAGTGGATTACCCCAAAGGTACTGGCACACAAATCCAACCCGGTGATCTGCTGGTCATGCAAATGCACTACAACTTGTTGGCTGGTAAAGGCAGCGACCAAAGCAAAGCCGAATTGTACTTCGCGCCAAAAACCGCCAATGTCAAACGCATGAACTCGAGCATTATCCTTGCACCCGTCGAAGTGCCATGCGTTGGCGCATACCCCACCGACCCCAAAGACCCATGTCACCGCGATGCCGCTTATGCTCGAGCCGAACAACTAGGCGATACCGCCTCGGTGCTGTTCAAAAACCCTGCTTTTATGACTTTTTGTGGCAGCACCATGGACAAATTCACCAATGGTTCAACTGGCAAAACCATCAACCAATGCACCTTCCCGCTTCGCATTGGCGCAGGTCAAAACCTAGCCATTTACGGAATGCTTGGACACATGCACTTACTTGGGCAGAGTGTCAAACTCGAGTTAATCCGAAGCAATACAACCCAAACCATCCTCGAGATTCCACGCTGGGATTTCCACTGGCAAAGCAGTTACTGGATGGAAAAACCCATGGACTTAAAAGAAGGCGACCAAGTCAAAATCACTTGTGAATACACCAACACCCCAGAAGTCCAACCTGAAATCGGCGGCGCTCGAGTTAAACCACGTTATGTGGTCTGGGGCGAAGGCACGGTGGACGAGATGTGCTTAGGGATTTTGCAAATTGGGCAGAAGTGAGAAAGGGCTATGAGCTATGAGGAGTACGAAGTCACGGTAAATCCTCTGGGTGATTGGCATTCAAAAAAAGGTGCTTTGAAAAAAGCAGCTCGAGTTCAGCCCATTCGATGACTCGGACAATCAGATTCGAGTCTTGCCACCAACCAGTGAGTTTGAGGTTGTCTCGAGCAAGAGCAGATTGGATTGTGGTTAGGCAGTTTTTCGAGTAGATGGCTGCCAGAGGCTCGAGTTGACCGTCTGGGTTTTTAGGAATCAGGACATCGGCGCTGTGTGAAGTAAGAAATTGCCAATACGCTGGCACAAGATTAGGCATGTCACATGCCATCAATGCCACTCGAGGGTGCTTGGCTTGGCTCAGGGCAGTTGCCAAACCGTGCAGCGCTCCAGCAAAGGGTTGGACATCGGGAATGATACGAGCTGTGAGCATCGGCACTTCTCGAGCTGTGAGCATCGGCACTTCTCGAGCTGACGGCATCAGCGAGTCTCGGGCTGTGAGCATCGGCACTTCTCGAGCTGACGGCATCAGCGAGTCTCGGGCTGCACCACCAACAATCATCACATCATCAAGTTCAGCCAAACTCGAGATTGCCCACTCGAGCAGGGTCTGACCATGCCAGATAAAATCAGCTTTGTTTGAACCAAAACGACTCGAGCGCCCACCCGCCAGCACCGCACCAGAAAAACCCATGGTGAAGATTGTACCCGCAAGGGATTTGAGATTGAATGCTTTTCGGATTTGGAAATGTAACGCGATTATTGAAAAACAGGGCAGACACAGAGGTCTGCCCCTACAAAAAATAAAAGCTGTAAAATGCTAAACTTCATCTGTGGCACTGGCTCTGGTTGGCAATGCGTTTTTAATTCATGAAACAGCCCGTGTGTACCTGAAAAAACACGGGATTTCACCTCGAGATGTGCCATGGCTCGACGAGGATTTAAGTGCTGAACGAATCGCACCGCATTTGCAAGGTGGTTTGTTTGGCGCTGCCAGTTTGGTGGTGGATGTCTCGAGCAGCAAAGATGCCAAAAGTCTGGCTGAATTACTGTCCAGCGCCCCAGATGCCATCGCGGTGCTGCTGGACTCAGAAAACTGGACAAGCAGCGAATCTGGTAGTGAAGTCACGCGCAAGAAAAAAGCCCAAGAAACCCGAGCTAAGCACTATGAAAAACTCGGTTTTGAATTGGAAATGCTGCCAACCCCAACCAAAGGCGCACTGATAGCATGGGTGGCGGAACGAGCCAAGAAAATGAAACTGAATTGTGATCGGGATGTGCCAAAATTACTAGCAGAAACCTTCCCCGATGACCTAGCCAGTGTGGTGAGTGAACTCGAGAAACTAGCGCTCTTAGAAGTCAAACTTGATTTAGCAACCGTCACAAAAATCATCAATGCGGTTCAACCCACCAGTATGTTCGCTGTGACCGATGCCTTGGTTGCCCGTAAACCCAAAGAAGCATGGGAACACCTCGAGCGACTCCTGAACACGGGCGAGGATGCGTTTAAGTTACTTGGTGCGCTTCAAGGGCATTATGGGTTACTGGCAAGGGCTTACGCGCTAAAAACCCGCGATGGTGTGGTCAGCCCCAAAGAAGCCGCCAAGACATTGGCAGTCCATGAATTTCGGGCGCAAAAAGCCCTTGAAGCGGTGCGGCGTTACAAGGAAAGCACCGTGCGCCGTGAACAAAAGCTGCTGCTCGAAGCTGATGCTGGTATGAAAAGCGGACTTGAACCAACACTGACTTTGGAGCGCTTGATTCTCGAGTTATGCGTTTGAACAAATGGTTACTTTGCACACCCGTTTGTTCACAAAACATGTAGACTGTGCTTTGTGAGTAACTGGATAGAAACCATACGGCAATCTGTTGGCGGTAACACGCACGCCGAAATTAATTCCTCAGATGCAGGGATGCTTCTGACTGATAATGAATTGGTCTACATCAATGCCAGTGGTATACAGCGTGCCAGACTTGGAGAGATTGCTAAGGTCAGCCGTGAAAATGGCGAACTTGTTATTTCTTCAAATGACCGCCCCCTGATTCGTGGTGCAATCAAAGCCGATAAAGAAACCTTGTCGAATTTCTTTTCGCAGGTGCGTCAAGTCGCGGCGTGGTCGCGTGAACGCCGCACGGTTATTTTAGAAAGCCCAAGTGCTGTGCCTATGGACTCGAGTTTTGTTGGTCGTACTCCGGATGCACCTGTTTCCAGACCCGATGTTGTTGATCCTGTGGCGCAAACACCGCTCGAGCCTGTTTCAAAACCCGTGGTGATGGTTTCTCAATCCTTGGGTGGTGATATGCCCAGCCCAATGTACAATTCGTCTCCACCTCCAAGCAATCAACCTTTTGGACGTGGGCAAGTTAGCCCTAGTCGTGCTGAAGAGAATCAAATCCCCCAAGACCGCCCTCGAGTTGTGGCAACCATTGCACCGCGTTTCTCGGAAATGAGAAGTGAACCTGCCAGACTTGAGTACGCTGGGTTTTGGGTCAGGTTCTTTGCTAATTTTATTGATTTGATTCTGCTTTTCGTAGCAGGTGGAATTTTCAATGCGGTTTTCTCGGGCAGTGGTGCTGGTAGCATAGACAGTGTTTTGGGCTTGGGTACAATTGCTAGTTTCCTCTTCTCATGGCTGTACTACGCTTTTCTCGAGTCAGGCGAACGCCAAGGCACACTGGGTAAAATGGCTTTGGGCTTGGTGGTGACCAATCAAAATCAGGAACGTCTGACTTTTGTGCAAGCCACGGTGCGTTACTTAGCTCGAGCCATTCCGGGGTATGTGATTGCTGTTGGTTCAATGCTCTCGCTTGGTGCAGCCGCTCTGGGTTCGTTGCTCAGTGGTGGTGAAGCCAACGCTGAACTGGCATTGTATTGGCTAGGACCAATACTTGCTCTGGTTTTGTTGCTCGGTACGTATGTGATGGCAGCATTCACACCTAAAAAACAAGCCCTGCACGATATGATTGCACAAACTTTGGTTTGCAAAAAATAATCCTAAGCGCATTTCTCGAGCTGAGTTGTGACTCGAGTCAGAGCGCTTTTTTAGGCAAATGGTATCTTCATACACTCTGTTGCTCGAGAAACGTATAAACTAATCCTATGAGTAACCGGATCGAAACCATACGACAATCGGTTGGTGGTAACACCCATGCTGAAATCAACTCCTCAGATTCAGGGATGCTCCTGACTGATCATGAACTGGTTTGCATCAACCTCTTGGATGTGGGCAAGTGAGTTCCAATCCATCTGACGAGAACTTGATTTCCCAAGATCGTCCTCGAGCGGTGGCAACTGTCGCACCGCGTTTCTCGGAAAGTAAAGCTGAGCCGATTAAGCTCGAGTATGCTGGTTTTTGGTTGCGGTTCTTGGCAAACCTGATTGATGTTTTTTTGCTCAGCATTGCCAGTGGGATTATTTCAAGCATCTTCACAGGCAGCACTACCGCCGCCTTCACCCGTTTGATCGAACAATCCCAAGCTGGTGGCGACACCAACCAAGTCGAACCGACTGGGATGCTGTCAAGTTTGGCTATTTCTTATGGTCTGGCGTTTGTCGCCAGTACCGTGCTGACTTGGTTGTACTACGCCTTTTTAGAATCTGGTAAACGCCAAGGCACACTCGGTAAAATGGCACTGGGCATTATTGTCACTGACCAAAACGATAAGCGCCTCAACTTTGCTCGAGCTACTGGGCGTTATTTTGCCAAGTTCATCGTGTTTTTTATAGTGATTATTGTGGGATACCTGGGTTTCATGCTAGCCATCTCCAGTGGAGGCGGCAATGATTTATTGGGGCTGGGTTTCTTCGGAGCGGTGTTTAACTCATTAGGGCTGATTGGTTTGGTGCTGCTGATTTCTTATGCTATGGCAGGCTTCACTGCCAAAAAACAAGCCCTGCACGATATGGTGGCAAAAACCTTGGTGTATAAGAAATAAGCCAGAAGCATACGCTGCTTCTGGCATTTGGTTTTCTCGAGCTTTTATGACAATGGTCGGCGATCTGGGTCTTGTTGGTAGACACCTTTGCTGTAAATCCAAAGGTATGGCAGCGAGAGCAGCAACAACCCACAAATTCCAATCAGCACCCAAAGAAACCACTGACTTGGCAAAACCAAACTCGAGAGCATGGCAAGCGCTCCAAAACCCACGAACAACCAGCCGCCAACGCGGTTGGCTGCGTACCAAGCGCGGTCAGATGCCAGTGTCCAAGGAATCCGCAGCCCTGCGTAAGCATTGGGGGCAATTTTGGGCATCAGGTTGCCAAGGGCAATCAGTAAAACCCCAAGCCCAATGCCAATCCAGCGTCCATCGTCAAAACGCCCGGTTTGCATACTTTGGGCGAGGCTGAACTGCACCAGTAAAAGCAGCACTGTGACCCCAATTTGTGATGCTTCGAGAATTTTTTTATTGCCCACTCGAGTCTCGTTTTGAGCAGCCCAGAATAAAATCAAGCTGACCACAGCAATTATGATTGGCATGGACAGCAGCGCCACTCCCGCCTCGAGTTTGGTGCCAAAACGGTCTGGGTTGCCGTTGATGTCAAAATGCACTGGTACGCGCTCTGGTAGGGGTAGGTAGCTCGAGATGCCGTAAGCAATGCCCCAAAGCACGCCGAGTATGGTGATGAGTTGATTGGTTTTCATGATTCGCTCCTTTTTTCAGGTTGGGTTTCACTCGAGGGTTTTGAGCCAAAAAAATCAAACAGATGACTGACAACTTCTTCAAAAATACTGGTGTTAAGGCGGTACATGATGGTTGTGCCGGTTTTGCTGAATTCAATCAGGTCGGCGGCTTTGAGGACGTTGAAATGACCGCTCAGGGTGCTTTTAGAAAGGGCGAACAATTCTGACAATTCGCCTGCGCTGTGTTCGCGTTGGCGCAGCACCCGCAGGATTTCGCGCCGTGTTGGGTCAGCCAGTGCCTTAAAAATTTCGTTCATGGCGTTCCAAGCATAAATCGCTCGAGGTTAGACACCAAACTTGGGGCGATGGGAAGTTTTGGGTCAGTGTAGGCACGGTTTTGTGAAGCTGAATCAAGACTGGCGGTTTTGAAGACATGGTTCA
>JAAFJQ010000009.1 GCA_013298185.1 Deinococcales bacterium | reverse complement strand
CGGTGTGATGCACCGCAACACATACCTCTGCGCTCCAAAACTGCTCGAGCCGACCTTGCAATTTAGAAGCCATCCGCATCTGTTCACGGCTGGCGTGTTGGCTGGTACGGAAGGCTACCTCGAGAGTGCCGCGACTGGCTGGCTGGCTGGTGTAAACGCTGCGCGAATTGCTCTGGGCTTAGCGGCAGTTGTGCCACCACCCACGACCATGCTCGGTGGTTTGGTGCGTTTTCTGGCAACCGCAGAAAGCAAGAATTTTCAGCCGATGAACACCAACTGGGCGCTTGTACCAGAGTTGGAAGTTCATGAACGCCCGACTGAAATGCAAAACAAGAAAAAACTTGGTAAACGCGAGAAACGCCCGATACTTTACGCTCGAGGACAACGCGATTTTGGCATTTGGCTCGAGGGCATAACATGACTTTAGACCATTTTGTGATTGCTGCACCCAACCTAGAAATTGGTGCAGCGTGGCTCGAGAAGCGCACAGGTGTAAAAGCCCAAACAGGTGGCAAACATGCCCTGATGGGAACGCATAATCTTCTGGCACGGCTTGGCGCAGACACGTATCTCGAGATCATTAGCATTGACCCTGATGCCCCCAAGCCCAACCGTCCACGCTGGTTTGAACTTGACCAGCCTATAGCCGAGCCTCAACTGATTCATTGGGTGGTGCGTTGTCAGCACCTCGAGCAGCAGCCTAATGTCGCGCAACACGGCACAATCACTCCAGTCACTCGAGGCGCGTACTCGTGGAAGATCACCATTCCCGAAGATGGGCATTTGCCTGAAAACGGCATTCTTCCCACACTGATTGAGTGGCAAAGCCAAAATCCAAGCGCCAACCTCGAGCCTCGAGGTTTGGAATTGGTGGCACTTGAGTTGTATCACCCAGATGCTGAGCGCATCAATCAACAGTTTGATGCCCTTGGTCTTGAACCCAAGGTGCAAAGCGCTGCCCTGCCAAGTTTGCGGGTCTGTTTACAAACTCCAAAGGGTTCGGTCTGGCTGTAACCCCCCTTCTCGAGCAAGGTGTTTATTGGGTAGAATCCAAGGCGAAGCACTGCGTTTTCGGGGATGGTTTGAGGTTATACGTCTTTCTTGTTTTCTTGGAGGTCGCTTGTGAATGTCATTTTCTTATCCCCGCATTTTCCGCCAAATTTTCGGCATTTTGTGCGTGGTCTGCGCCAAGCTGGGGCAACGGTTCTTGGGCTTGGCGATGAGCCTTTTGATAACCTGCACTCGGAGCTTCGCAGCCAATTCCATGAGTATTACCGTGTCTCGGACATGGACAACTACGACACGTTACTGCGTGGCACAGCCTATCTGACCTTCAAATGGGGCAAAATCGGGCGTTTGGACAGCTTAAACGAACACTGGCTCGAGACCGAAGCAGCGATTCGCACCGATTTTAATATTTCTGGTATTCAACAGGGTTGGATTGACAACATCAAACGCAAATCACGGATGAAACAACTTTTTCGAGATGCTGGTGTTGCCGTGGCTCGAGGACGGGTGTGTCTGACCCCCGAAGATGCCAAAGCCTTTGTTCAAGAAGTTGGCTACCCGATTGTTGCTAAGCCCGACATTGGTGTCGGAGCAGCCAAAACCTATAAGATCACCGATGATTTTGAACTGGATTTTTACCTGCGCGATAAACTGCCAGTGGAGTACATCCTCGAGGAATTTATCAAGGGCGATATTATCACCTTTGATGGTCTGACCAACCAAGACGGCAAAATCCTTTTCTTAGCCAGCCACCGTTACTCGAGAGGCGTGATGGAAACCGTCAACGAAGACGGCGATATTTATTACCACTCCGAGCGAGTTATCCCCGGAGCTTTGATGCAAGCTGGTACTGCCAGCCTCAAAGCCTTTGATGTCCGTGAACGCTTTTTTCACCTCGAGTTCTTTGATTTGGATGGAAAAATCATGGCACTCGAAGCCAACATCCGCCCACCCGGTGGTTTAACCGTGGACATGTTCAACTACGCCAACGACATGGATGTCTACCAAGAATGGGCAAATCTACTGGTCAAAGGACAATTCAACGCCAAAGCTGAACGCCCCTACCACACCGTTTACATTGGGCGAAAAGACCACTTAAGCTACCAGTTATCCCACCAAAACGTTCTCGAGCATTATCGGCACTTGGTCTGTCACCACGAACGAATCATGAGCATCTTCAGCCGAGCCATTGGCAACTACGGCTATATTCTCCGCAGCCCAGACCTCGAGCCACTGCTGGCAGCCGCCGAGCATGTGTTAGCCAAGAACTAAAGAGAAAAGGTGAAAGAGATAACCTGATGATGCGAAGCATCTGGATCACTCGAGAAACAACACATTTTGAGAAAAAGATCTTTTTGCTTTAACCTTTTCTCTTTCGCCTTTCACCTCCAAAGGAGTCCCATGCACATCGAACATCACCACTGGTTTTCCAACCACCTCGGACACGAAATGCACTTTAAGGTTTACGGACATTACGGGCAACCGATTCTGGTTTTTCCTGCTCAGGACGGGCGCTTTCACGACTTTGAGGGCTTTAAGATGACCGAAGCCTGCGCTGGGTTGATTGATGGCGGGCGGGTCAAGTTTATTTGTGTGGATAGTGTGGACTGGCAAACTTGGACCAACAAAGGAGTTCATCCAGCTGATCGCGCTCGGCGGCACGGGGATTATGAAAAGTACATTTTGAATGAAATCGTGCCTTGGGTTCAGACCAATACGGGGTTGTCTACCATATGGACAACGGGTTGTAGCATGGGGGCTTTGCACGCAGCGAATTTTTTCTTGAAGCGCCCAGATGTGTTCGATGGTGTGATTGCTTTGTCTGGTTTGTACAGTATGCAGAGCTTTATTGGCGATTACGGCGATGACAACACTTTTTACAACAGCCCATTGCAGTACTTGCCGAACTTAAACGACCCTTGGCACTTGGAGCATTACCGCCGCGCAAAAATTGTTTTTGCGGTTGGGCAGGGCAACTGGGAAGAAGAAGCGATTGCCGACACCCGAGCCATGCAGCAGATTCTCGAGTCCAAAGGTGTGCCTGCTTGGTTTGATTATTGGGGACATGACGTACCGCACGACTGGACTTCTTGGCGACAAATGATGCCGTATTTTCTCGAGAAGATGCTGTAGTTTATCGTTCTGCACCTGGCTCGAGCATACCTGTGCGGCAATCCATCACAAATTGATGGGTGATGGTGTAATTACCGTTGCCATAACCAATTTTCATGGCTTTGCGAGCGCTGCCAACCACGCAACGAGAACGAATCAGACCATTTTGGGCTTGAATTCGGGTTTCATCGTTGCCAACTTGCTCGAACAGAATCACGGCTTTGTTGGCATTGGGGAAACGCAACTCGAGGGTAAAAGTATCTTCGCGTTTGCTTTCAAGCGATGCAGTCACGGTGTAAGGCGCACCGCGTTGCACTTGCACTTGAACTGCTCCGACCGCAAAAGCACTCGGGATGGTCAGGGTAGCTTGGGTCATGAAAGCTGCGTTTGTACCGACTTTGCGCCAACCAAGCTGCATGGTTTGTCCAGCGTTGTACTCGAGCAACCTCGAGAAACCACCAGTGGCATCGGTTTTGACCATGCCAAGAAATTGCTGCCCTGAAAACAATGCCAATTCCAAACCAGCATTGACTTTGCCTTCGAGTTTCACTTGGCGTAACTCGAGCATCGAGCGGCTGGTGTCAGCTGTGACTTCAAGTAAACGCTGCACAAAGTTCTGTACACCGTATATCCGACCATCTGGGCGACGATAAACCCCAACGCCAATGTGGGTGTAATCCTTGTTGAGGATACTGGCGCGGTGCGGTGGGCTGTTCATCCATTGATCCATCAGTTTAGCCCCTGTTTCATCGGGGTTGACTTCGTTATAAGCAATGTTTTCACCTGCGCCAAAGTCAAGCGCTCCTGCTTGATGCACCCGATCAGAGGGCGTTTCAAAACCCGGTTTTGTAGACGTATGCGAGAAAAATTCTCGAGTTGCCATGTCCAGTGCATGTAAACGTGCTGCCGCCCGCAAGCGAATATCGGGTTTCAGTGGCGCTAAGCCAATGGCAGCACGTTCACGGTTTGTACCTTCTAAGATAATCTGTTCAGCCGCTTCAAGACCAGTGGTGTTTGGGAGCGGTGGCAGTGGGTCAAATGCCAGAGCAGCACCAGCTAAACCAATCAGCAAAACCAAAATTCTTTTCATGGGTTCTAGTGTAGCGCATTTTAAGAAAATTGTGACAGGTTAGCTTTTGGGCAGGGTGCATCTCAAGTGGTGTGGAAAAACTGTGTTCTGCCGTAGGGGCGAGGCATGCCTCGCCCCTACGAGTAACGTCATAGACGCATTTTTTGTAAGAGATGTGAGATGTACCCTTTTGGGCATTAAGATGAAGCAAAACCCCTGAAATCCAAACCATCAAGTACGCCAACATCTGACTCGAGCCTCGCCCAACGCTGTTCTCGAGAAGCAATCAGTTTGTCCGTCCATTCCAAGTTTTCACCCGTTAGGAAACTGGGAATGTACATCATGCCAAGTTGCTCGAGGTCATGCAGCTTAAAGAAATCGGGGATACAACTCAGGTCTTCGGCATTGACCGCGAGGTGCATTTTATAACCACTAAAGAAATGCTCAAAAAAATATGGTGCGAATTCTCGAGCCTCATCCAAACTCGGGGTGGCAGCATAAAATGCCCTTGCAATATCAAACATCAGCCAGTGGTAACGACAATCGCAAAAATCAATCGCATGTAACCTACCATCCACATTGAGCATGTTGCCCGCGTGAAAATCAGCGTGAATGATGCCGTAATTGTTGCTGGATTTAGGAAACGTATGAATACGCTCGAGCAGTTGATTGACTTGGGTGAAACGCGGCTGTAATTCGCTTGGCATATGACGCTCGAGGAGGGTCAGCATCGAGTCTTCGTACCACTGATGGCGCTTAAAGGTTGGGACTTCTTCAAAATTGACCAAGGCATGTAAACGCCCAAGCAAATTGCCCCAAGACCTGAGCATTTCTGGGCTGGTGTCTTCCTCACTCACTTCTTGACCCTCGAGTTTCTGAAAAAGTGCTGCGGTGAAATTATCTATTGGCACAGCGTATTGCCCATCGGCTGTTGGCATAGCTCGAGCCACAGGAGCGCCATAATGCGCTAAGTGATTCAGCACCATCGTTTCGGCATGAACTGCCGTAAAGTCACGGTAATTGCTGGGTGTGATTTTCAGGATTGCACCAACCCCGTTTTGTTCGGTGGCGTAAACCAAACTATCCGTCCCCTCGAGTTCGGTGCATTCAGATAACCCAAAGGCTTGGGTGGCAGTGAAAAGCAGTGCTTCATGGTTCATAAAAATACCTCACGGTGGCACTTATCTCAGTGCCAGAATCAATCAAAACCAACTCGAGATGACTCGAGTGCCAAAAGTTCAGATGTGAGGATTTTAGAACAGCATCATCATGGGCGTTGCACCTTCCAAAAGAATTTTTACAGCTCGAGCAGGCTAACACGGGTTAAGAACAAGCAAAATCTGCCAATTGACTTACACGCGGTTGTTACGGCTCGAGTACAATGCCTTTATGCGCCTGCCAACTGGCATTCAAGACTTCACCAAGCTCAGAGAAGAAAACATGGTCTACGTGGATAAAACCATGTACATATCAACTTTTTTACAACTTGGTGTATTTTTCTTGTCGCGCCCAAGACGCTTTGGTAAATCGCTTTTGTTGTCTACCTTAAAAGCAGCTTTTGCAGGGCGTAAGGATTTGTTTAAGGGTTTATGGCTCGAGGATCAGTTTGATTTCGCGCATCGCCCAGTGATTCGCGTGGACTAACATCAGTTTTCGTGACCAACCCTTACAAAAAGGAATTCTCGAGTGGCTACAGATTGTGGCTGCCGAATATGGTGTAGCACTTTTGGGTAATACTGTTGCTAGTGCTTTTCGTAATCTGATTCTCGAGTTATCAAAAACCAGCAAAGTGGTGATTTTAATTGATGAGTACGATAAACCAATCACTGATTACTTGCTCGAGCCAGAAAAACGAAACGAACACCAAGCCGTTCTTAGAAGTCTTTATGGTGTTCTCAAACCCATGGATGCCCATTTGCATCTGGTGTTTTTAACGGGTGTCTCAAAAATTGGTAAGCTCAGTTTGTTCTCGGATTTGAATAACTTACGTGACATCAGCTTAAACACCGATTTTGCACTGTGTTGTGGTTACACCAAAGCAGAAATTGAAAATACTTTCCCAGAATACTTGACAGCAGTGGCAAAGAACTTAAATCTGAGCTTGCCTGATCTTTGGCAGTCCATGCAGCGTTGGTACAATGGCTATTCATGGGATGCAGAGCAAAAACTGTACTGTCTATTTAGTTTTTTACTTTTTTTAGGGCAGAAAGAATTTAAGTCGTATTGGTTTGAAACAGGCACACCAACGTTTCTCCTCGAGATGATCCGCAAAGCCCAGTTTAACGCTTTACAGTTTGAATCGGTGTTGCTCGATGAACTGACCATTTCAACCACCAATGTCGAAAACCTTGAAGCCTCGAGCCTGATGTTTCAAACGGGGTACTTAACCCTAAAGAAAAAGCAAATGTCTATTTTAGGCACACGGTTTGAGCTGACGTACCCGAATGAAGAAGTTCGTATGGCGTTTTCTAAGGGTTTGCTGCTCGAGTACAGCAAAACCAAGAGTTACATTGGCAGTTATAGCCTCGAGTTGCAAGATGCGCTGCTTATTTTGAATTGGGTTGCATTTTTTGAAGTTTCAAACAGGGTTTTGGCTGGCATTCCTTATGTAATTTTTCCAAGAAAAGAATCGTATGTGCATAGTCTGATGCACCTGATGCTGACCAGCACTGGTTTTCAAACCCAAAGCCAAGTGCAAAGCGACCCAAGCCCGTCAGGTGCTGCTTTGGGGTCAAGAACCAGTCTTGGGCGAATGGATACCTTAACCACGACCTTTGATTACAGCATCATTTTTGAATTTAAGACAGCAGGAACAGCACAGCAAGCCCTCGAGCAAATAGACTCGAGTCGGTACGCCGACAGCCTCAGCAAACCCGTGGTCAAAGTTGGGGTGCTGTTTGACCTCGAGCAGAAGCAAATTTCAGATTGGGCAATTAGATAAAATTTCAGATTGGGCAATTGGATAAAATTTCAGATTGGGCAATTGGATAATTTGTTGTCGTTTGTACCAGAAAAACTCACCTCAAGCCGCTAGAATGATAAGCAGGAGTTTTGTTTTATGTCCAAAGGAAGAGTGTTGGCTGCCATGTCTGGTGGTGTGGATTCAAGTGTCACCGCCGCTTTGCTGCGCGATGATGGTTATGAAGTGATTGGTGCAATGATGCGTTTTTGGCCCGACCAAAAGCGTGTTTCCACTTTTGATTCGTGCTGCTCACCCGATGCGGCTTACGAAGCGCGGCGCGTAGCCGATCATTTGGGTTTACCGTTTTACCTACTTGATTACCGTGAAGTCTTTGAAGAAAACATCATCGCACCATTTGTCCAAGAGTACCGCGAGGGTCGCACACCCAACCCCTGTGTGTTGTGTAATAGCAAAGTCAAATTCGATCATCTGGTGAAAAAAGCCCAAATGCTTGGTTGCGATTTTGTCGCCACAGGGCATTATGTGCAACGCATTGACAATGGCGTTTCGCCCGAGTTTCATCGTGGCTCAGATCCAAAAAAAGACCAAACGTATTTCTTGTGGGGAACGCCCCGAAACGCGCTCGAGCGGGTGCTTTTTCCTGTTGGGCATCTCGAGAAACCTGCGGTGCGCGAACTTGCGCGGCAGTATGGTTTAATCACAGCTGAAAAAGCCGAAAGCCAAGATATTTGCTTTGTACCGAGTACCATCCAAGAATACATCGGTGAACGGATTGCGCCAAAAAGCGGCGAGATTGTAGACACCACAGGCAATGTGGTTGGCGAACACGAAGGCACGCAGTTTTACACCATTGGGCAACGCAAAGGCATGAAACTCTTTCAAAGCCACCTCGAGCGGTTCATTGTGCGCGTGGACGCGAGCAAAAACCAAATTGTGGTTGGTAGCAAAGAAGAATGCAGCAGCCAAAGTTTATCGGCTCGGGGCGTGAATTACTTGGTGGATTTAGAGAACCTACCCGAAAACCTCGAGGCACAAGTACGCTACCGCACCGCGCCAGTGCCAGCCAAAGTGGTTCGTGCTGAAGCGCAAGGTTTTAGTTTGGAATTCCTCGAGCCTCAATTTGCAGTTACCCCCGGGCAGAGTGTGGTGTTGTACAACGGCTCGAGGTTGCTTGGTGGTGGGTTTATAGCCTAAAATTAAATTGAGGCTCGAGTTCACTTGGTATTGCGTGGGTCGAGCGCATCGCGCAGACCATCTCCAAGCAAATTGAACGCCAGCACCGCCAGCAAAATCGCAATCGCAGGGGCAGAGCTTGCCCAAGGTGCTTCAGAAATAAAATTGCGTGTCTCAGAAACCATTGCGCCCCATTCTGGGGTGGGTGGTTGCGCTCCAAAGCCAATGAATGACAAACCTGCTGCTGTCAGAATGGCTTGTCCAATGTCAAAACTGGCTTGAATCAGCACAGGCGTTAAAGTGTTTGGCAGCACATGCCGCAAGGCAATTTGTACAGGCGAAGTGCCTAAGGCTCTTGCCGCTTCAACAAACTCACGTTCGCGTAAGGCTAGGGCTTGAGCGCGTACCAACCTCGCATAGCTGGGCCAACTGACCATGGCAACGGCAATGATTGTGTTGGTTAAACTTGGTCCAAGCGCAGCCGCAATTGCCATGGCTAAAATCAGGCTTGGGAAAGCAAAGAAAATATCGGTCAGGCGCATCAGAACGTTATCCCAAATACCACCAAATGTGCCTGCCAGCAAACCAACCAGCACGCCAAGACTGACTGAAATCAGCGTCACCAGAAATCCGACTTGCAAAGACAGCGCTGCGCCGTGCGCCACACGCCCCCACACACTGCGCCCAAGTTGATCTGTTCCCAAAAAATGTTGACTCGAAGGCGGCAGTAAGCGCTGCCCAAGGTCTTGAGCGATTGGATTGGGTGAAATCACACCAGCCAGCACTGCAACCAGTATCAGAATGCTCAGCAGTACCACACCGATGATTGAAGCGGGGTTGCGCCAGAAGCGTCTCGAGGCTTTGGAGGCTTGTTTTTTTGGTGCGACAACACTAACCATAGGTAATCCTTGGGTCAAACAGTGCATACAATAAATCTGTGACCAAATTGATGATTGAATACGCCAAGCCCGCCAGCAAAGTCACACCCATGACCGCAGGGAAATCCAAACTGATGGCAGCATCGGTGGTGTAGCGCCCAATGCCGGGCCAACTGAAAATGGTTTCGGTCAGCACCGCGCCCGAAAGCAAACCACCCAGCACCCCACCCAGCACCGTCAGCACAGGCAAAAACGCATTTCTAAGGGCGTGCTTAAACACCACTCGAGAAGCCGCAATGCCCTTAGCCCTTGCCGTGCGAATAAAATCTTGGGTCATTGTCTCGAGCATCGCGGCTCGAGTCATACGGGCTAACAGCGCCGCGCTGAATGCTCCAAGGACAAAGGCTGGCAGAATCAGGTGGGTCAGGCTGTCCGCAAAGACCTCCCAATCCCTTGCCAAAATTGCATCAATACCCACAAAACCTGTAACTCGAGGCGGCGCGATTAAGTACGCATCCAAGCGCCCAGGACCGGGCAAGAGCCGCAATTTGTTATGCAGAAACTCGAGCAACAAAATCGCCAGCCAATAAATTGGGGTTGCACCACCGAGCAGCGCCAGCAAGCGCACAATCAAATCTGGAGCTTTATTCTGCGTCAGTGCCGCCAGAATTCCGGCAGGAATACCAATCAGTGCAGCAATCAACAATGCCGTAGCCGATAACTCGAGCGTCCCCGGAAAAAAATCTCGCAAATCATCAGCAATTGGACGACCCGTGCGAAGGCTTGTGCCGAGATCGCCCTGCAAAAGCCGTCCAACATAGGAAAAATACTGCGCCACAATTGGTTGATCCAAGCCGTTCTTGGTTCGGAAATTGGCAATCATTTCATCGGTGGCTTTATCGCCCAGCGCCACCAAAGCAGGATCGCCCGGTACGACTTGGGAGAGAAAAAACGTGGCAATTGAAACACCCCAAACCACGAACAGCACAAAAAACAATCTTCTGATGGTGTAATTCAACATTATGGATTCCAGACTTTATGGTGGTGCGGTGTAGCTCGAGATTCGGTGAAAGATTTATTTGGCTAGATTGAAAAAGCGTAAGCTCTCACGAACTTCCCCAGTCGCGCTTGTCTTGACCACATACGCGCACCTGACGGGCGTGGTCGCTCGCTCGGCAGCCCCTTCGTGGAAGGGGCTTAAGAGCCTGGGTTTTTGGCTTGACCCTTGCAGTTGACCCTAAGCACCCCTCTTTGAGGGGTCGAGCGCAGCGAGGGGGAGTTCCCCTAGAAATCTGTAGGGGCGCAACATTGCACCCCTACCTTAAAAACCGTTTTACTTCGAGATTTTCTCAAACCGCACTTGCCCTTGGGCGTTACGTAAGTAACCTTTGACTGTGGTGGAGAGCGTCACTGGTACTTTTGGTTGGTACAAAATCGCAAATGGACCTTCCTCAAGTTGCAGTTCGGTCAGTTGCTTATAAAGTGCTGCGCGTTTGGTCGCATTTGGCTCGAGGGCTGCTTGTTGGGCTAACTTGCTGGCAGTAGCATTGTTCCAAGCATTGCGCCATGCAAGGCTCTTTGCGCCGTAGTCGGACATCGGTGTGGCGTTGCCGTCCGGATCTGGAAAGTCCGGTGACCAACCAACCAAGACCATTTGGGCTTTCTGAGCGCGGTAAATACCAAGAAGTTCGGATTGCACAATTTGCTTGATGTTGGCTTTCAAACCAATTTTTCCAAGGTCAGATTGAATTTTGGCTGCCAAGTCGGCGCATGGCACACCTGCGGCGCATGAGCCTTGTGGGACGAGCATTTCAAATTCAAAACCATTGGGTTTGCCTGCGGCTGCCAGCAGGCTCTTGGCTTTTTCAACATTCACGCTGTACGGGTTGCTTGGGTTAAAGCCAAACAAACCTGCTGGGATAATGGTTTGTACTTTACGAGCATTGCCACCCGCCAGCACATTGACCATGCTGTCTTGGTCAAGCGCCCAACGCACGGCTTGGCGAACTCGAGCATCCTCGAATTGGCTGCCAGCGCCGGTGTTCATGCCGAGGTATTGCAAGCGCAAGCTATCGGCTTTATACACATTGAATTTGCTGTCGGTTGCCTTGGCTTTGACCATATCTGGGGTCAGGTTCTCGGCAATGTCAATTTCGCCGCTCTCGAGCGCAATTTTTTGGGTGTTGGCTTCTTTCATTTCACGCAAAATAATGCGGCTGAGTTTGGGCTTTAAGCTCGAGTTGGGGTTGGCATCCAAGACAACTTGTTGGTTTTGATCCCAACGGTTCAGCACATACGGACCAGAACCTGCCGAATTGTTCTTCAGCCATGCTGAGCCGTAATCGTTGTTCACGGCTTTGGTTTTGACCAAGACACTGTCCACAATGCCACCGATGTTAAAGGTCAGCAAATTCAGGAATGCCGCAGGGCTGGCGGTCTTGGGTAGGGTCACTTCGACGGTGGATTTGCCAAGTGCTTTGGTGCTGCCAATTTTCATGTTGGCGACTTCATCGAACAAGAACGAACCGTTGCCTTTGAGGGCAATGGCGCGATCAAAAGTGTAGACCACGTCAGCAGCAGTCACAGGGTTGCCCGAAGCAAATTTCTTGTTGGCAAGATTAAAGGTCACCTTCCAACTGCTGCCAGCGTCCCGCACTGTCCAACGAGCTGCGATGCCGGGTTTCAAGGTGCTTAAATCTTCGCCCTCGAACTTGACCAGTGTTTCGTACAAGTTATCGGTAATCAGACCACCACTGAATTCGTAGCTGATGCCCGGGTCTAAAGAAATCAAATCCGAGAAATCACCACCGTAAACCAAGGTACTCGAGCGGGAATTCTGAGCCACGCCCACTGCGAGTAAGCCAATGCCGAGTAAAACAACTGCGCCGATCCGTTTTCGCATAACACCTCTCCTTTGTAAAGCTGGCTACAGTCTACGCTATTTGTTCGGCGGACGGCTAGACCCTTGCTTAGAGTGGCTCGAGGTTCGCTATACTTGACCAGCATTGAAGCGATTTATGCTACTTTTGTTTTCATGCGCTCAAATCAACGTCGCAGTACTGAATTACCCCCAATTCGCCGCTGGCTTTTGATGGGTTTGATTGTTTTGCAGACCGTCGCATTGGTAGCATTGCTTTTAACCGCTCGAGGTAACTCAAGTACAGTTCAAGTGAACAACGCTGAATCCATGATGGCGCAAGTCTCAACCACGGTTTTTGAGCGTATTCAAAACTTTCTTGCACCTGCCGAAAAAGCTGTGCGTGTGCTGTATGGTCTGATCACCCGAGGCACGATTATTCCGAACACCACTGCCTTAGAGGATTTTTTACTCGAGCAACTCAGCAGTCAGCCACAACTGACGGGCATGTATTTTGGTGGCACAGACGGTAGTTTTATTTTTGCACGGCGCGAAAAAAAAGGTCTGAGCTTAAAACGAATTGCAGTGGTCAATGGTCGGCGGCAAGTTACTTTGCGCTTGTATAACAATGTGGCTTTGCTGCTCAGTACCCAAAGCAGCCAAGATGATGGTTTTGACCCGCGCTCACGACCTTGGTACAAAGCAGCTATTTCGCGCCAAAATTTAATTTGGACAAGCCCATATGTTTTTTTTAGTTCGCAGCGCCCAGGTGTGACCACTGCTATACCTGTGAAAAACAGTCAAAGCCAAATAATTGGTGTGGTCGGAGCCGATATTGAAATCAGTGCGCTTTCCGAGTTTATTGGTCAAATGCCAATCAGTAAAAACGGTCAGGCGTTTATTGTTGATGTTTCAGGTGCAGTAGTAGCATTGCCCAAATTTACTTTACAAAGTGGTAGTCGTGAACTACCAAAACTCCAAGAAGTTGGTTCAGAACCTGCTCAGTTACTCGAGCAGAACGCCAATGCCTCGGAATTGCTCGAGTACCGTATTGGCAACACCGATTGGATTGGTTCGTTGCGTCCACTTTCAGTCAACCAAGACAACACTTGGTCTTTAGGAATTTATATGCCTCGCCAAGATTTTGTTGAACAAAGTGAAGCTATTTTTAATCGTCAACTTTGGCAAACCATGGCAATTTGTATTTTTGTGGTGCTGCTAGCAGTGCCTTTGGTTTGGCAATTTTCAATCCCAGTCGAAAGTTGGTACACCCGAGCCACCACCGATGAATTAACGGGTTTACTCAACCGCAAAGAATTTTTGTCTCGAGCTGCCAAGTTGCTGGCTCAGGGTCATACTTCGGCGGTGTTGGTGCGCTTGGATGTGGACAAATTACAAATGATCAATCATATTTTTGGACGCGAAGCAGGCGACAAAGCCCTAAAGATCGTGGCAAATGGTTTTGAACAAAGAATTCGTAAAACTGATCTGACTGCCAGAATCGGCGAGGACGACTTTGTGTTGTTGTTACCAAATATAGACCATGGGATTGCACTGCAAAAACTCGAGCAGTGGTGTGGTGAAATCACCGAGCCGTTCAAACAAATGCTCAGTTTAAGTGCAGGTGTGACACAAATCAGCAATCCATCCGAAGTCGAAGCAAAACTCCAAGAAGCCGAAATTGCCTTATTGGTTTCTAAAAAACGCGGCGGCAACACAATCAAAAGCTACTTGGGTTAAGTGTTTGACTAAGTTGAGGTGCTTAATTCCAACGCCGTTTACGCCGAAAACGCCCCACACCTGAATCTGGAACATGGGTCATGCCTAAGTACAGTTCCTTGACATTCTCGTTCTCGCGCAGTTCCGCACCCGTACCTTCAAGCACAATCCTGCCATGCTCGAGAACATAGGCGTAGTCAGCAATCTCGAGGGCTTTCTTGGCATTTTGTTCAATCAGCATCACACTGACCCCTTCGGCATTGATGCTGGCAATGGCATTAAAAACTTCTTGTACAAATTTTGGCGCAAGCCCAAGGCTGGGTTCATCGAGCAGAATCAATTTGGGGCGGCTCATCAAGGCGCGTCCAATTGCCACCATTTGCTGTTCGCCACCAGATAGCGTTCCCGCGTGTTGGTTCTTGCGTTCCTCGAGCCTCGGGAAGCGTTTTAAGACATCCTGCAAGGTGCTTTGGGCTGTAGCAGTGTGGTGATACGCTCCAAGCATCAGGTTTTCAAAAACGGTCAGGTCTTTGAACATGCCGCGTCCTTCTGGCACAAGGGCAATCCCGCTCCGAGCAATGCTTTCCGTATCTTTATGGGTGAGGGTGTTGCCTTGAAACGTAACACTGCCTTTACGTGGTTCATCGTCTATCAAACCCATGATGGTTTTCAGGGTCGTACTTTTACCCGCGCCGTTTGCGCCAAGTAAGGTCACAATTTTACCTTGCGGCACTTCCAAAGAAACACCCCGCAACACAATGGTTTGGCGGGTGTAACCAGCTTCGATGTTCTCGAGTTTTAACATGTGAACCTCGAGGCGAAAGGCAAAAGGCGAAGGGCGAAAGGGGAAGATTGTTTCATTTTTTCTGTCCCTCGAGGGTTTGGGCTTCTTCGCCGAGGTAGGCTGCAATCACCACAGGGTCGTTACGGATTTGTTCAGGTGTGCCATCGGCGATTTTACGTCCATATTCTAAAACGACAATTCGTTCAGCGAGGCTCGAGACGACGCGGATGTCGTGTTCGACCAATAGAATGCTTAAGCCGAGTTCGTTTTTGAGTTCGCCTAGGCGTTGCACCAGTTCGTCTTTTTCATCGGTGGTTAGACCAGCCACAGGCTCATCCATCAAAAGAAGTTTGGGTTCAGAAACCAAAGCCCGTCCAATTTCAACGATTTTCTGCACACCATAAGGCAGCCCACGCACTCGGCGGTCGCGGTACGGTTGCAACTCGAGCAGCTCGATCATGGCTTCGGCGCGTTTGATTTGTTCAACTTCTGATTTCACCCATGTTGGTGTGCCGAGCATCGCATGAAACAAATTGACTTTCAAATGCTGATGCCGCCCGAGGAGCAAATTCTCGAGAACCGTTAAACCACCAAAGAGTTCGATGTTCTGAAAAGTCCTCGAGATACCAAGGCTGGCGATACTATCTGGACTGGTTTTGGTCAGTTCTTGCCCCATGAAAGAAATGTTACCGACTTGGGGTTTATAAAGCGCGGTAATGCAATTAAACAAACTGGATTTACCAGCGCCGTTCGGTCCAATCAGTGCCACGGTTTCATTTGCACCAACCGTAAACGACACATCATTGACGGCTGTCACACCACCAAAACGCAAGGTCACATTTTTTGCCTCGAGCAGCACCGTCATTGGTTTACCTCGAGATGGGAAGATAATTGTAGATTCTTATTTTGCATAATTTAATTTGGTTTGTAAGGGCGCAGCACGCTGCGCCCTTACGGTTGGTTGTTAAAATTTAGCGTTCGTTGTTAAATGAAACCCACCCACCGACAGCCGTAAAGCCTGGGCGCGGGGCATAGACACCACGAACCAAGAAGACGCTGTTGTTGCCTTGGCGATCTGTTGGGCTGTAGGACAAGCTGTTAAACAAGCTGCCTTTCCAGTTGTTGATGCTTTCCATGGCTTTCACAAAGTTCGGACGGTTCAGGTTTGGACCTGCACGCTTCAAGCCTTCGATCAGTGGTTCAGCAAATGCCCAACCTGCGATGGTCGAAAGTGGGTCAGCACGGACTGCATCTGGAGCAAGTTTAATCAACTCAGCAAAAGCAGCATCGGCTCGAGGGTCGCCGTTCTTCCCATCGGCAAGCACTGCGGTTGGCAATGGAATGTACGCTGCGACAATTGCACCATTGGCTTGGGTGCTAGGACCAGCTTGGAGGATTGCGCCTGCCACCACGCTCGAGGCGAGGATTTGTGGTTTGTAATTGATTTTTGCCATTTCGCGCAACAAGCTAATCATTGCGTCGCCTGCGGTGTACAAGACCACGGCTTCTGCGCCGCTTTCCTTGAGCTTCAAGGCTTGCAAGGCAAGGTTGGATTCGCTTTGTTCGTGTGATACTTGGGCGACCAAATCTGCCTTGCCTTTGAGTTCAGCAATTTCGGATTTCACACCAGCCAAGCCTTCAGCGCCGAAGGCGTTGTTGACATAAGCAATACCAATTTTGCTGAGTTTCAAGGTGTTGACACCATGGCGCAACAACAAGATACTTTCAATCACATAGTTGGTGTAGCTGGCAAAAACAGTTGGGGTGCGGAGCTTACCATCGCGCACTTGGCTAAACGCGGTGCTACCTGTGGCTGGTGAAACCCAAGGGATTTGATTCAAACGCACATCCTCGAGAATTGCAACGCCGTTGGCTGTTCCCACACCGCCGACCAAAGCAAACACGCCTTGGCGTTCGACCAATTCTTTGACCACCAGTTTGGTACGGGCTGGATCGTAACCATCGTCGCGCTTAATCAATTCGATTTGTCGCCCGTTGATACCACCTTCGCGGTTGACTTTGTTGACAAGGGCTTCAATACCAATCATCACCCGTCCGAATTGTTGGAACGGTCCGGAAGTTGGTCCCCAAGTACCAATTTTAATTTTGGTTTTGGTCACACCAATGTCTTGTGCCATGCCTGAAAGCCCTGCGGCGATTGCGAATAAACCTGCTGTAATTCCCACGACCACTCTTTTACGCATACATACTCCTTTTTCCCTAAGCTCGACGAGTCTCTTTCTCGCCGAGTAAACCATGAGGACGAAAAACCAGAACCAAAATCACCAAAATAAAAGCCAGCGCCAACTTAAAAGCAGGTACAAAGTTGCCGACATAGGCTTCGATGATGCCAAGTAAATAACCACCCAAAACCGCGCCAGGCAAGCTGGTCATGCCACCCACCACCGCAGCCGCGAAGCCCTTGTTCAAAGGATCAAGCATCAGGCTAGGGTTTAAGGAAATGGCTGGGGCTAACAGCAGCGCTGCGGCACTGCCCAAAATAGCTGCCACCGCCCAACTCGAGACCAGCACCACATTCACAGGAATCCCCAGTGCTTTTGCCACCTCGGGGTTTTGCGAAACAGCTCGCATCGCAAGCCCAATTTTGCTTTTTTGGACAAAAAAATACAGTCCAATCATCAGAATCAAACCCGCCACTGCCACCAGCACCGAGTTCTTGGAAATCGAGAAATTACCAATTTGCCAAGTTTCAATCACATCCACAAAACCGGGCATTTGTTTGTTGTCCACACCAAACAGCAATGATAACCCACCATTGGCAAACAAACTAAATCCAAGGGTCAGAATCAGCAACCCCATGGGGTCTTGGGCTTTGGCACGGCGCATCAAGAAAAAATAAAACGCGCCAGCAGCCACGGCACTGGCTGCCAAACCCGCGAGGAACGACAACCACAATGGCACGCCCATTCTCGAGGTCAGCGTAAAGGTCAGAAAACAAGCCAGCAGCGCCAATTCGCCCTGACCAAAGTTCAGCACTCGAGAAGTGCGGTACAGCAGCACCACACTCAGCGCCACAAGAGCATAAATACTACCGACTTCAATGCCGATAATCAGTAAACGAATGGCTTGCTCGAGACTCATAGAGTACCTTGGAGAGAAAAGGTTAAAGAGGAAAGAGATAACCTGATGATGCGAAGCATCTGGACACTCGTGGAAGACAGCAGATTGTGAGGAAAGCCAAAAGTCGAAGGCAAAGCCTTTGTTGCTCGAGGCTCGAGAAAATAAAAAATTGTGGATTGGTTGTTCACTTTTAACCTTTAACCTTTTCTCTTTAACCTTCTAAAACGGCCACGATTTCCAATACAATTTGATTTTCATCCAACGTCCGTACAACCCGAGTGGCTCGAGGATCATCACAATCAGCACCACCAAGCCGTACAGCAAACCAGACCAGCCTCCTGCTTGAGCGAGTTGGTCTTGGAGGGCAGTGACCATGCCTGCACCGAGGATGCCACCAGCAACTGTGCCGATGCCACCAATCACAATCATGCTCAGGAACTGCACGCTGAGGAGCAAACTAAAACTTTCGGGGGAAACAATGCCTAGAAGTGGAGCAAACAGCGCTCCGCCGATACCAGCGTACACGGCTGAAATAGCAAAGGCGAGGGTTTTGATTTTAGCAATGTTCACCCCACTGGTTTGGGCTGCCAATTCGGCATCCCGTACCGCCACAAATGCCCTGCCAATGTGTGAACGGGCGAGGTTAAATGCCATGTAGACCATCACGGTAACCACAGCCAGAATAATGTAATAGTACGCCCTGTCTCGAGCAAAAAAATCTCCAAAGAGCTGGCTTTTTTCGACAATCAAACCACCATGTCCACCGAACCAATCGTTGGGTGTATTGGCAAAAAATTGTTGAATTGCTAAACCAAAACCACTGGTAGCAATGGCAAGGTACGGACCCTCGAGTTTTAAAGCTGGAATACCAACCAAGTACCCAACCACAGCACAAGCCACAACTGCTACCAAAAGCGCTGCTGGGAAGGTAATAATTGGCGCAAGTTTAGCCACAGCATACGCCCCAATCGCAAAGAAACCCGCATGACCAAGCGAAATCTGCCCAGTGAAACCAACCAAGATATTCAAGCCAATTGCCACAAGGCTGTAAACCATGAACAATGCCACTGGGTAAGCGTAAGCAGGAAAAATTTGAGGAATCAGCACAAAAAGCAAAATGGTTAATGCGAAGGCAGCCCAGCCTTGCGGTGAGCCGACCAGACGTAAGTCTTGTTCGTAGCGTTCTTTGAGTACCATAAAGATTCGGTGTTGCGTATCCTAAAGCCCAAAGTGTCAGCTTACAAGCAGCACAGCCTACAAATGAACTCGAGTCCGAAGAGCCAAAAATCTAAAGGACTCGAGCAGGCTTGTGTGCAGTACAAGAAAAAATGGATTTCTGAGGTTTATCGGCAAAAAATCTCAAGAAACGATAAACTACCACTCATGGATTTACACGCGGTTTTTACTGGGCATTTTGGCAAATCAGCCAGTTTAGAAGTCTCGAGCGCAGGGCGGGTCAACTTGATTGGCGAACACACCGATTACAACGATGGTCTGGTGCTGCCTACCCCGATTCGTCAGCGTTGCACCATGCTGCTCTCACCTCGAGCTGACCAGATGGTGCGGGTATTCGGGGTGCAGAAAAATCAGTTGCTCGAGTACCAGCTTGGTCAAGAACGGGCAGGCTTGGACTGGCTGGACTACATTCAAGCTGTAACCGAAGTGCTGCGCCAAGATGGACATGCCTTGACTGGTTTTGAAGTGGCTTTCTCAAGCGATGTTCCCCAAGGTAGTGGGTTATCCTCGAGTGCCGCGCTGCTCGTCACCACCGTCAAAGCCCTCCGCGCTGCTTTTACACTGCCCCTGACCGATACCGAAGTCGCTCACATTGCCCAACGCGCCGAGAATGGTTTGGTCGGCGCTCGGGTTGGTTTGCTTGACCAAATGGCATGCAGCCTTGGGCAGGATGGACAAGCCCTGTTTATTGATTTTAGGAGTTTCGAGACACGCTCCGTGCCACTGCCAAGCAACCTCGAGTTGGTGATTCTGCACAGCAGCCTAACCCACAGCCTTGCAGCGAACGACCAAGGCTCACGCAATTACAAAACCCGTCGGGCTGAATGCGAACAAGCCTGTGAAATGCTTGGCGTAAGCAGCTTGCGCGATCTTTTGCCGCAAGACTTACCTCGGGTCGCATCCCTGCCAGCCCCATATGCCAGCCGCGCCAAACATGTGATTAGCGAAAATGCTCGAGTCCTCAAAGCCGTGACTGCCCTCGAGCAAGGCGACTTAGCCACCCTTGGAGCGCTATTTTATGCCTCTCATGCGTCTATGCGGGATGACTATGATGTCTCCGAGCCAGAGATAGACCTGATTGTGGACTTGGCTCGAGAAACCACTGGAATTCACGGCGCTCGGCTGACTGGTGGGGGCTTTGGCGGCAGTGTGGTGATGCTGGCAGACAAGGGCGCAGGGCGCAAGGCTGGCGAGCAGATTGCAGCAGCGTACCAAGAGCGCACGGGAATTGTGCCGCGTTTGCTCAGTCCACAGGAGTAGAATCAATCCATGTCCATCAATTTTTCTTTATCTTCCGAGCAGCAGCAACTCCAAGCCCTCGCAAAGGAATTCACGCAAAAAGAAGTGATTCCGATTGCGGCTGACTATGACCGCCGCGAAGCCTACCCCGAGCAGATTCTCGAGAAAGCTTTTGAAATTGGTTTAAGTAACATTATTATTCCAGAACAGGCTGGCGGACTTGGCTTGGGAATGCTCGAGGAAGTGATTATCGGCGAGGAAATCGGTTATGGCTGCATGGGTATGTACACCATTCTGATGGCTTCTGAGCTTGGTATTACCCCAATTTTAGTTGGTGGTACAGCCGAACAACAAAAACGCTTTCTTGAGCCTTTGACCCAACGCCCCGGACTAGCCAGCTTTGCGCTGTCCGAAGCTGGTAATGGCTCGGACGCTGGTGCAATGCGAACCAAAGCCGTTCTCGAGGGCGATGAATGGGTGATTAACGGCACAAAAATGTGGATTAGCAACGGTGGGATTGCCGAATTTGCCGTGGTTTTTGCCAGCGTGGATTATGCCCTCAAAGCCAAAGGCACAGTGGCGATAGTTGTTCCCAAAGGCGCGGCTGGTTTCAGCCATAATAAAATCCACCATAAGATGGGGCAACGTGCCACGTACACGGCTGAATTGGTTTTTGAAGATGTGCGCGTTCCCAAAGAAAACATCCTTGGTTGCATTGGTGATGGTTTTAAGATAGCCATGAAAACCCTTGATAAAACCCGAATTCCCGTGGCGGCTGGTAGTGTTGGCATTGCTCGTCGGGCGCTCGAGGAGAGCGTCAAATACGCCAAAACAAGGGAAGCTTTTGGTAAACCGATTGGGGATTTTCAGATGATTCAACATAAACTCGCCAACATGTACATGGGTCTCGAGACCGCGCGGTTAGCCACGTACAAAGCCGCTTGGTTGGTGGACAACCATCAGCCGCACAGCATGGAAGCCGCCCTTGCAAAATGCTACGCTTCGGATGTGGCATTTGATGCCGCCAACGAAGCCATTCAAGTGCATGGTGGTTTTGGTTATGTCGGCGAGTACCCTGTAGAAAAACTGCTGCGCGATGTCAAACTCAACCAGATTTATGAAGGTACGAATGAAATCCAGCGTGTCATCATGGCAAGGGGACTCTTGAAGGATTAAGTGCTATGCTTTGAACAGGTATGGAACAAGCACATAGCAGTTCAAGTGTCAGAGATTTCTATGAGTTGCCATCGGCTCAGGAGATCAATCAACGTTCGTTGCGGATTCAAAAATGTCTAACTCAACTCGAGCAAACCAAAAATGTCAAGGAAAATTGGGATAGTTATGGCGCTCCAGCACCTTCGTTGACCGCGATTCAATCTGCCATTCCGTTGATTACCAGTTGCTTTTCAACAGATTGTATACCCGATGATATTGGTGCAATGGTAGAAGGTGGAATCACGGTTTCTTTTATGAAAAACAACAAGTATGCGGCGGTTGAATTCTACAATTCAGGTGAAGTGGTGGCTTTACTATCACGACCCATCAATTCCGATATTTGGGAGCCACAAATGAATGCTTTGGGTATTGGAAAACTGATCCACCAAATTCGCAATTTCCTTGGCTAATCCATGACGATTGATCCAGACTTCCAAGCCGATGAAACCTTGTACCGTCGAGTCGCACCAACCGAATATCCAATCACCGAAGCCACATTCCAAAAACTGATTCCTTTTCCCGATTGTTCTGTCAATCGTTCCAAATACAGCCAGCCAACTGATGTGCTATTGCCAGACCACCAAAATTATGGCGTGCTGGGCTTTCTGGTTGGTAGTGTGCCAAAAGAACTTGGTGAGGGCGATCAGCACAGGCAATTTGTTGTTGAGCATCATCCCGTTCCAAACAACTATGCACATTCAGAAATCAGGTCGTATCAGGTGAATGGCGTTTTGAAAGAACCTGCAAAAACCTTGAGAACTTGTTTTAGAGATGAACTCCGAAAAAAGGCTTGGCTGATTCTCGAGCCAAGTGTGACCTTATGAACCCAATTGAAATTTCTTATCTAGCCATTCAAGGCGGACTGGCTGCTTTTGCCATTGCCAATCAGTTTTTCTGGCGCAAACTCGAGCCAAGTCGGGTCAGTCACTTGAAAATCTCGATTCTTGTTCCAGCCCGCAACGAAGCTCGGAATCTCGAGAAACTGATTCCAAGTTTGCTGGCGCAAAATGCGGTTCATCTCGAGATTTTGGTTCTCAATGACCGCTCCGAAGATGATACCCAAGCGGTTCTCGAGGGGTTTCAAGACCCGCGCCTCAAGGTTCTCGAGGGGCAGCCGCTACCGACAGGCTGGCTTGGCAAGAATTGGGCGTGTCATCAACTAAGCCAAGTGGCTTCGGGGCATATCCTGATTTTTACCGATGCCGATACGCACTGGCAACCGTTTGCGGCTAATGCTATTGCGGCTGAATTCGAGCAGCACAACTTAGACGCGCTTTGTGCTTGGGCAAAACAAATTGTCACTGACCCAATCTCGAGTTTAATTCAGCCGTTGCAGCAATGGAGTTTAATGGCGTTTCTGCCGCTTTTTTTTGTGCCAGTCAGGGCATTTCCTGTGGCGGTCGCCGCTAACGGGCAGTGCTTGGCGTTTACCAAAGCCATGTACCAACGCCTTGGTGGTCATGAATCCATTGCTCGGAGCGTCATCGAGGACATGGCATTGGCTCGAGCGGTGAAGCGTAAATCAGGCAAGTTTCTGCTCCTCAATGGCGCTGATGCAATAGCCACAAAAATGTACGCCTCGAGTGAGGAGGCTTTGGCGGGGTATGCCAAAAATGTTTACCCTGCTTTTGGTGCAAACAGGCTGGCTTTTTTTGCCGCGAGCAGCTTCAATCTGCTCTTGTACGTGCTGCCGTGGTTGCTGCTGCCGTTCTGGGATTTAGCCCCATTGATGGTGCTTTTTTCGATGTTGCCTCGAGTCATGTCTGACCTTCGCAACCGCTATGACCTGATGGCAACGCTTTTTCACCCCATTGGCATAGCGGTCTGGGCATTGATTGGTTTTGAGAGCCTACGCCGTTTTGAACGTGGTCAAATCACTTGGAAAGGGCGCGAATACGACCTCAGAAAGCCTTAAATAGCTGGTGGCACAGCAACGGAAATGGCTACAAACAAGAGCGCCATCACACCCGTTAAAGCCGCTACCGTTAGCCTCGGCAACCAAACCACCCGAACAGTCTCGAGTTTTTCCATGCTCGAGACACTGCGACCAAGTAATGCCCCGACATAAGTAAAGCTGCACCATGCCATGCCACCCGCCAGCACATGCCCCACAATTGTCTCGAGGTTGACTCGAGGGTAAATCAGAATTTGCGACATCCCAATCATCAGGAAAGTAATCGCTACACCTCCACTCGAGAGCGCATACGTCCAAGTCCAAGTGGCATTTTTGCGCCAGTACGCAATCAAATCAAGGGCAATCAGAACCAGCAGCGCCAAGAAATGCGAGCGCAGACTCATGCCCAAATCAAAACCACCAATCAGGCTAAGTGAAATCGAGCGTTGTAAAATCAGGAACAGTCCAACCAAAGTGGCTGCACCGATGCGTTTGGTTGCATTTTGTGCAAATGCGCCCATCAAACCTGCCACGCCAATCAGTGCTGCCACATACAACCATTCTGGACGCTCCCAGAAAATAGAAATTTTAGAGACTCGATTTTCAAATCGTTCTTTGGTGATGTTGTCCCATTCGGTTGTGCCGAATTGAATCATAAACATCAGGGCTGCACCGCACAGCCAAATGGTCAGCCATTCGTTCAGGCTGATACCACGTAAACCTTGCCAGACGTTTGTTTTGGTACTCGAGAGCGCAAGGGTAATACCGCAAAGCATCAGAGAAATAAAGCCAAGAAGCAAGGTGATGTGCGGCAAGCTCCAAGCGGTAATATCCAAACCATAAATTTTGTGCCACAACAAATCTGAAGGGGCGCTGAACAGCAAAAATAAACTCACACAAGCTAGGAGTGCCACCAAAGGCTCGGCTCTGGCTCGAGAACGCACACCGCCTTTTCCGCTGAGGATTAGGTAAACCATGCCAGCACTGGCAAGCAGGCTACAGATTGCAAAACTCGAGTACATCAGAATGTGCGGCATCCACAGAAAATCGTTGCCCACACCAAAACGTCGGTGCCAAGATTCATCCCAAGCCGTGGCAAAAGTCATCAACGTGGCACTGGTCAGCACTGCAATTGCACCAAGTTGGCGCAGCACAGGATTGGGTTTAACAACAACAGCGTTTTGAATCGGTGAAAACAGCAACCAGTATAAAAAACCAGCAAAGCCAACAATCAAACCAATCAGCACGGCAACACCCAAAACAAACATCGGACCCGGGGTGGCTGTACCTCCCCAATGCACCATGCCAACCAAAACAACAATTAAACCCAGTGGAACACCAATTCGCTGCGCTTTAGACCAGACCATGCCTACAGTCTAGCGATGTTTTCGGTTCAATGCAATGACTCGAGAAAAGTACAGCTTTTCCTCCCAAAACACTTCTCGAGCTACCATCAATGGATGCGTTGGCTGAGGGCAATCAAGGCGTTCCAATCATCGGGTTGATTGGGGTCATCCAAAGCAGCTTTGTTGCGTTTTTCCGCACCGCATTTCTGGCAACGATGGACAATCATCCAGCCTTTTTTACTTTGCTGCTCGATGCGAACTGGCTCGAGCAAACCACCGCACAAACTGGCGCGATCACCGGGGAAATCATCCACATGGAGGCTGTGTAAGCATTGTGGACAATGATTTCGCACACTGCCATTTTCGAGCGGTTGCACAAGACAAGCACAATGAACACAAATAAATGCGTTATTTGTACCTTGAACCGTAAAACGCCGAGCCATAACAATAAAAATAGCCTCGAGTTTAGCCAAAATTGGCGTGTTCAACTTCAATGGTAAACCCACCAGGGGCTTGGAAATAAAAGCTCCAACGTCCGCCTTGTAAGCGCTGAGGCTCTGGCACAGCAAAACCATCGTCTTGGAGGCGTTGGTGCATGGCATTAACTTGATCTTCTGATTCCTGCATAAAGCCAATATGAAATCCTTCTGGGTAAGTCACGTTTTCGCCTTTGAACATGATCAGCACCATGCCGTGACCATCAGATAAAAATGCCATATTGCTGTTGCCTTTGCCAATGTGGGTAAAACCAAAATATTTTTCCAGAAAAGCACTGGTGGCGATTACGTCAGTGACGATTAAATTCAAGTGATTCAGTTTCATAGGTTTCCTTTGAATAACTTTTATGATTCTAACTCGAGCATCGGGCAGATACCATTGCATACGTCCGCAAAATGGGTATGGCTAGGATACCCAACGCAAATCTCGAGGCTCAAGCCACAGCTCTCTGTCTCGAGTCAACAAGATTTCGGGCAAGGCTCGAGCATAGGCATTAAGTACGTCGTGTCAAAGACACTTTTGCTCTAAAATACCAACATGATTCACTGAGCAATATCGAGATGTCACAAATTAAATTACTTAAAAGTGATATACTTGGGGTGCGAATGAGTAACGCATGGAAAATAGTGATTTTTCAAGACAATGACGGTTCTTACCCCGTTCAAGAATACTGACGTGGACTCGAGAGAGGCGAACGGGATCGCTTTGAAACACGCTTAACCATCCTCAGTCGGAAAGGTTTACAAGCCTCATATCCGCTTTCTGACAAACTTGAAGAAAATTTGTATGAACTCAGGCTCGAGAGGTCGCCACACAATCCGCGTTTCCTGTACTGCGCTTTGCTCGAACGTCAATTGTTTATTCTGCACGGATTCTCAAAAACAGGCAAGAAAACCGATAAAGTACCCGAATCCGAAAAAAGAATTGCCAGACAAAGACGCGAAATTTTGATCAAGCGTTTTCATGAAGCCGAAAAAAAATTATCTCAAAACAAAAAACCTGCTCAAAAACCAAAAAAATCTCAAAAGAGGTGAAATCATGAAACCAAAAATCAAACCAAGCATTGGCGCAGACACCCTTGATGCCCTCGAGTGGTTAGCCAGTATTCACGAGGACACACCAGAATCACAAGCCATTGAAGAAGAAGAATGGACAAAATATAACCTCGCCATTGCCCTGATCGAAGCTCGAGAAGCCGCAGGACACACGCAAAGCACCTTGGCAGCCGAACTTGGAGTGCAACAAAGCCTGATTTCCAAATGGGAAAAAGTGCATCATAACCACACCCTCGAGACACTGTTGCAACTTTGCAATGCCACAGGTGCAAAGCTGGTGATGGGACTCGAGATAGGCGGCGAGTTGCACGCGATTACACCAGCCGCCAAGCGCTGTGTTTTGCTTTCGGAAACCGCGCAACAAAATCTCGAGGCTAAAGCCAAAAGCGTGGGGCTGACACCAAGGGAAACACTGCTTGCGCCACTTGTGGAGAAAGAAAAGCAACCAGCCAAGCGCCGAGTCCCCGGCAGTCAGCCAAGGCTTGAAGCTCGAGGCAATTAACGCACAAGTTCAATGCGATTGGCGTACCATTCGGGTTCGCCAAGAACAACCAAACTTGCCAGTGCCTCTGGATGAATTTCGCGCTGACCGAGTTCAAGCATGATTTCATCGTACTCAGCTTTTTTCAAATCACCAGCAAGGCTTGTTTCAAGCAAATAACTTGAAATTTCAGCCGTGGAAAGCAACTTAAAATTCCGCTGAGCAATCATAATAACTCCTTGATTTCAAGCCCCAAACGAGCCAAAACCGATGTCATCATAGCATAGCCAAGCGAATCATCCATGAATAATTCGACACGATGAAACACAAATGCTGCAAAAGTCTCAGCAAAATGCTCTTGGGCGCTGAGCAGACCATACTGAGTTAAAGAATCGGTTGTTGGAATCAGCATCGTTTGACGAAACATTGTTGAGTCAACATCCCATAAAACACGATGCAAATGATGCCCCAATTCATGAACCAACGTTCGGGCAATCGAAGCCTTGGCGTTTAGCGCAAGCGAGCTAATACTCCAAATGCGTTGTTTGCGATAAAGGTGTCCAAAATCTTGGGCAGTACGAAAAAGACTGATCTCGAGTTCTTGGGTTTTGTAGTTGTAAAACCCATTGACTGCTTTTGCATCAATCAAAACTTGAGAGACCAACGAAATTTCAGTCAGAGGGCATTGCACCAAGAATGTGCCAAGCCCAAGCTCATCACAAATCTGCAAAAAAGCCAAAGTCTCATCGCTCGAGAGAACCGATTCGATTTGTTGGGCAAACAATGGCTGCACATGGGTAAGTTACCATTTTGTGGAAATTGAAAGCCAACCAGCAAACAGTCACAGCTTAAGCCAAAGATGTATCCTCAAAGCATGGTCAGAATAGGACTACAAACCAATTCTAAACGCCCTCGAGCAGTTGTTTCTGCAAAAACAATGGCTGAAGTAGCAGTGGATTTTGGCAATACAAATATGCCTTTTAAGACTGATGTGCTGTTGTTCATGAAGATGTACAACGTCAGCCGTGCCGAGGCAGAGAACCAAGTTGCTATTGAACGTGGTGCTGGTCAGCAAGTGCAAGTGGTGAATGGTCAAGCCATTGAAATGATTTGACATTGCACCAAGCAAACAGCCACAGCTCGAGCCAACAAGATTTGATGTAAGTCTCGAGTATAGAAATAAAAGCGATATAAGTAGCCTTGCATGTTATTTGTCCACGTCTTTAAAATTTGGAAGTCATGATAGAGTTTTAATCATGGAAGCATCATTATCAATAAATTCATTAGAATTGGAAGCACAAAAGAATTTCATCTTGGCATTTCCGCAAATGGATGCTTTTCGAGCAGAAGCTACAGAGTTAGGTGAAAAACTGCTCAAAAGTCAACCACCTCTGACTAAAATTAGCCCATCAGATATTGCAACTCGTTTTTTATTCATGCGAATATTTACGGACTGCTTTGCAATCTCAACCCTTGCATTCAGAGGCTATAGTTTACAGGCAGCAACTCTTGCTGCTTCAAGTTTTGAGTCAGCTTTTACAATTATGTATATTGGGGCAAACGATGAAAAAGCAACACAGTGGTTGAAACACCCAGAACCGTTTAAAAATCCAGTGAGTGTTTATGACAGAGTTCAAGGTGTTTGGCAAAATGATGGTTATACCGGTGATGATTTAGTGAATATAACTAAAATGTGGTATGGGATTTATGATACGCTTTGCAGTGTAAAACACATCACTGCTACTATTCAAACAAATTTTAATTTCATGATTTCAGATAATGATTTAGGATTTTACTATGGTGCTGATCCATCGCCGAGAAGTTTATGGCTTTCTGGATATGCACTTACACATTTTTTTCGACTCTTTCTATTTTCTATTAAAACTATTGCTTTATGTCATTCGGATATTCATTCACAACAAGAATTTAAGTTAAAGTATGACGAAATGGACTTCAAGTTGAGCGAGTTAGTTGACTCTGTGAACAACTACCAAAAGGAAAACGACTTGAAGCTGTGGTTAGGGGAGAAGAGTACAACTTAAAATTAACTCTAGCTGTCATCATAGGGCAATCAGCTATTCTCGCGTTCATCGCGCAATTCGCGGATGCCTGTGCTGACCAATTTTCCGTTGCGTGGCACAATGGTTGGTAAGCGTGGCTCGAGTTTTTTCGCGACTGGGTGTGGAATCACTTTTTGCTGCTCTAACCGAGTTAAATGCTCGATAATTTCTTCTAAGCTCGAGTCATTGGGTAAAATTTTCAGCGCTTCTATAGCTGCTTCTCGAGTCGTGACTTGGGACATACATGCAGTTTATCACCAGTTCGGATTTTTGCTCTACAATACCCACATGACTTACCAGGAAGTTCGACAACATTACCCCGAAACATGGCTTTTGATCGAAGCACTGCGCGGGCGCTCAGAAGGCGAGTACCGCATTCTCGAGGATATTTCAGTGATTGATAGTTTCGCCGAATCTTTCCCTGCGCTTGTGGCATATCGGCAATTCAAAGCAACTGATCCAAATCGTGAGTTATACGTTGTTCATAGCGCAAAACCTGAATTGCAAATCAAGGAACGTTTGTGGCTTGGTATTCGGAGTGCCGCGTGAAGCTGAGGCTCGAGCGTGGCTTATTGCTTGGTCAAGTGCTGATTGAACATGATGGTAAAACACTCGAGCTTGACCGAGTTTTAATTGATACTGGCTCGGCGGGTTGTGTTTTTCAAACCGAGGAACTGCAAAAAATCGGTGTTGGTTTTGAACCAGACGATGAACTGCACCGAATCCGAGGCGTTGGCGGTTCAGAATTTGTCTTTTCTAAGCGTCTGGAACGAATAGCCGTGGGTCAACTGAATACTTTTGATTTTCAAGTTGAAATCGGTTGGATGGATTATGGTTTTGCACTTCAAGGCATTATTGGACTGGATTTTTTATTGCAAACAAATGCCGTGATTCACCTTGCAGCTTTAGAATTGCAGTCTAGCTCGAGTTAAACCCTGATATTCGCCACGGTCACACCATGCCCGCCTTCGTTGGGGTTAGCATCGGCGTAACTCGAGATGCGCTTGTCGGTGCGTAAATAATCCCGCACCACGCGCCGCAGTATCCCTTCGCCTTTGCCGTGCAGGATTCTGATTTGCCCTTCGCGCAAGGCTTGGGCTTCGGTGATGAAATTCCGCACTTCTTCAATGGCTTCTTCGACGTGAGCGCCACGCAAATTCAGTTCTTTGGTGAAACTCGAGGGTGAAATGTAGACCCCGCCAATCGGTGCTTTGATGCCATTTTGTTGTTTCAGGCGCACATCGCGGCGTTTTAGGGTGACTTTTAATAAACCCATTTGTACCAGCACATCGTCACCGCGTAACTCGAGGATTTTGCCGTTCGTGCCGTAACTTGGCACTTCGACATTGGCTCCGGGTTTGAGCGCTTCTGGCTCGCGTTGCACTGCACTGATTTGCGGGCGCTCGGCTTGGGCAGCAGCGCGGAGTTCGCGCAGTTCCTGCATCACTTTGGGGCGTTCGGTCAGGTCATCTCGAGTCTTGGCTTTGAGTTGCCGTACTTGTTCCATTGCATCGCGGTAAATCGCATCGGCTTTGGCTTGTGCCTCGAGTAAAAACTGGTTTTTTTGCTGTTCTAATTGCTCGAGTTTGGTTCGCCATTCTTTTTCTTGTTGCTCGGCGTGACTGGCGGCTTTTCGAGCTGCCGCCGCATCTGTTTCAAGGTTTTTGCGTTCTGTCTCGAGGGCTTCGAGCAGTTTTTCAACTTGCAGCCCTTCAGGTCCGAGAATCGTTTCGCCGCGTGTCACCACGCTGTTGGGGAAACCCAAGCGCCGTGCAATTGCCAGCGCATATGAGCGCCCCGGAGCGCCAATGCTCAGTTTATACGTCGGGCGCAAGTTCTCAACATCAAAGCTCATGCTGGCATTAACCACATCTTGACGCTCGGAAGCAAAGATTTTTAATGGGGTGAGGTGACTGGTGATGATTCCCCTCGCGCCTTGGGTGAGTAACTGCTCAATCATGGCTTGAGAAAGGGCTGCGCCTTCGGATGGGTCGGTGCCGCTACCAAGCTCATCAATTAAAACAAGCGAACCTGCTCCCGCTCGCTCGAGAATCACGGACAGGTTTTTAAGGTGCGCCGCAAAGGTGCTTAGGCTCTCGAGTAAATTTTGTCCATCGCCGATGTCGCACAGGATTTCTTCGACAATCGGTAGTTTGGCGCTGTAGGCTTTGACAAATAAACCGCTTTGGTGCATTGCCACGGCTAAACCAAGGCTTTTTAAGGTCACGGTTTTACCGCCCATGTTTGGACCGGTAATCAAAAGTAAACGTCGCCCCTTGTCGAGGCGATACGAATTGGGAATGCAGTTGTCAATTAACGGGTGGCGCACGTCTATCAGTTCAAATTCACCTTCGGGGCTGGAATCGGGGCGGGTTAAATCCCAATCTTTACAAAGTGCGGCTTTGGCGGCAATTAAATCGAGTTCGGCAACAGCGCGTAAACTTTCCCAAAGTCCGGGTTCATCAGCCACCATGCGGGTTAGCTCGAGCAGGATTCGGGCGACTTCTTGTTCTTCTTCAATCACGGTGCGGGCGAGTTCGTTATTCAGCGGTACAACACTGGCGGGTTCGATAAACACGGTTTGTTGGCTGGAACTCGAGTCAACCACGATACCGGGGACTTGATTTTCAAAACTCGAGCGAACAGGAATCACATATCTGTCACGGCGAATGGTAATCAGTTTGTCTTGCAGGTATTCAGCACTGCGTTCCATGATTCGGGTCAGGCTGTCACGGATTTGACTGCGAAGCGGCTCGAGTCGTCGGCGCAATTGTCTGAGTTTGGGGCTGGCATCATCGCGCACACTGCCATCGCGGTTGAGCTTCTCGAGGATACTGCGGGTCAGAATCGTGTGCTGACCAATTTTTTCAGCCACATGCAGTAGTGGTCCTAAGCTGTGCTGAGCAATGCTACGGCGCAAAGTCATGGCGGCATCTAAGGTATAGGCAACTTCTAAAAGTTCCGAAGCACCAACGAGTTGCCCTTGCACCAATTTATTCAGCACACCACGCACATCGGTGATGCCACCAAGGTGCAAACTCGAGCCGATTAGGGCATCCTCGAGTTGTTCGATCATGGTGCGAATCTGATAAGCATCGGAGGTCGGATGCAGTGCCAATGCCAGTTCACGCCCCATATTTGTACTCGAGCGCTCCGCCAAAGCGAGGCGGATGGGTTGGAACTCGAGGACTTCTAAGGCACGGTTTGTAATCACTTGACGAACTCCACTCGAGGTGACTGTTCACCCCACTCGAGGCAAAATACTCACCTCACTCGAGGCAAGAAACTCACCCCGTCGAGGCAAGAAAATAACACCTCAGCCGAGGATTATAAATCCCGAGGCGTACAATTGATATGCGCTGAACGGCGTAGAAGGGGCTTTGTATTTCGGCTTAGGACAAATTGAGTAAAAAAATCTTGTACCAACAAAAAACGTCTGCGAATCATCAGAAATTTTTTCTACTTTTTTATTTTTGTGTCATACTGCTTAGCGTGAAACAACTCGTTACCATACTGGCGTTGCTGTTGTTGAGTATTGCCAATGCCCAAGCAGATTATATCTCGAATTACCATCCCTTCCCCGATGCCAAGCGCATTTCTGTGCGAAGCTGCAAGGAAAACCCAAATGGTTTTGTTTGCCCACATGGACGGGTTTTAATGAACCGTGCAGACGAATTACAAGTGAGTTTAGAATTGTTTAACCAACGCTTCCCAATTCGCTTTGCAACCATGCCTTTGGTTGTTTCAAATGTTTGGAATGCTGATCTCAACCAAGATGGAAAAGCTGATGTCATCATCAAGCTCTTACTGGGCGGTAACGGCGTTGGCGGCGATGCCAATTACACTGTTTTTGCCCTCTCGAGTCCAAATGGTTATCGGCTGACTACCATCAGCAGTATTAGCTTTGACCCCGAAGCCCTGATTTTCTTAAAAGGTAAGCCTGTTGTGCTGCATACGGCTTTAATTCTGACCACCTCGAGCCGAACGCGGCGCGAACATACATTTTGGGTGTTTCACCCGCTCGAGATTCGCGGCTCGGAACTTGTTCGTAACCAAGCGCCAATTTGGATTCAGTACACCTTTAAGCCCTCGCACCGACGAACCAATAAACTCACGGCGCTCGAGAAACAAGCGGCTCTAAAAGCCAACCCGATTCAGTTTTTTGAACCAATCAAATAACCCACGACCTGTGGTAATTTTATTTGTGTTCAATTTCATCCGCCGAGCTTGGAATGCTCCAGTTTCACAAACTGATCTCGAGCGGGGTTTGAAGCAATTGGGCTTAAATGGGCAAACACCACTGATTGTCCACTCGAGTTTATCCAGCCTTGGCAACATGAGCGGCGGAGCAAACAGTGTCTTACATGCCCTTGAGCGTTTCTCGAGTACCTTGGTGATGCCAGCTTTTACCTATTACACTTTGGTTTGGCCCACCCAGTATCGTAACGCCGATTGGCCCGCTACGGTCAGCGAGGACGGACCGCCATTTCGTGCCGATAGCCCCGTCTCGAGGGACATTGGGCGAATCCCGCAAATGATGCTTGAACGCAGTGGTGCTTTGCGAAGTATGCACCCTGCTTTGTCGTTTGTGGCAAGTGGCAAGGATGCCCGAATGGTTTTGGGGGTGCAGACTTTGGAGCATCCGTATGCCCCGATTGGTGTTCTTGAAGCGATGGATGGTTTGGTGCTGCTTTTGGGTGTGGATCACCGCAGCAATACCTCGGTGCATTATGGCGAATACTTGGCGGGTCGTCCTCAACTCGAGCGTTGGGCGAACACCCAACAAGGTGTGGTACGAACGTATTACCCAAATTGCAGTGCTGCTTTTAATGCAATTGAAGGCAGTTTGCAAACCCTGAAAACCGTTGAAATTGGTAAAGCCATCCTCCAAGTGGCTCGGGTGTCCGATGTTGTGGCAGCCACCAAGCGCTTGATTGCCAATCATCCAGAAGCCTTGCTGTGCAGTTACCCCGGTTGTCGTTGTCAGAACATCCGCGCTAAAATTCGTCAGGATGGCATTCATCCACGCCGTGACCTTCGACTCGAGGAATGGCTAGGCGAAAGGCGCATTGTCGAAGAAGGCAGCACAAGACAAGAAGAAAACCCAACTTGGCGGGTTGCCAAAAGCCAATAAACTTAGACGCAGTACAAAAACACCTTTAGGTACAAGCGTTTGTTTGCTGCCGTGTTAGGCTCAAAGTATGAACGTTGGCATCAGCGCCATTGGCACGTACCTACCCGAGAAAATACTGCACAACACCGACCTCGAACTAACCCTCGAGACAACCGATGAATGGATTCAGAGCCGCACCGGCATTAAAGCGCGGCACATTGCTGCCGAAGGTGAATTCACCAGCCATTTAGCCATTGCAGCTGTGCAGAATCTGGTGAATAAACACGGTGCGGCTGCCCTCGAGCATGTGGATTTGGTGATTGTGGCAACTGCCACGCCCGATGCTTATTTTCCCAGTACAGCCGCCTTGGTACAAGCCCATTTTGGCTTAAAAGCGGCAGCTTTTGACATCATGGTGGCATGTGCAGGTTGGGTCTATGCCCTGAATGTCGCCAGAGCGCAAATTGTGGCTGGCACAAGTCAAAAAGTCTTGGTGATTGGCGCAGAAACCTTTTCAAAAATTGTCAATTGGTACGACCGCAACACAGCGGTACTGTTTGGTGATGGTGCAGGCGCAGCGATTCTCGAGCCGGTTGGGGCTGGATTTGGATTTGCGGGTTTCTACTGGGGCGCAGATGGCAACGGCGCAAAATTCCTGCATTCTGGAGCGCTCGGTAAGCGCCTGCCGAGCGGCGAACCACTCGAGCCATTTGTGGTACAAAACGGGCGCGAAGTCTTTAAGTTTGCCACCAGAATCATGCCCGAAGCGATTGTACAAGTGGCTAAAAACGCGGGTTGGCAACTCGAGGACATAGACCGCATTGTGCCGCACCAAGCCAATGCTCGAATCATTGAAGCAGCCAGCGAACGCCTTGGTTTAGCCTCGAGTAAATTTGTGGTCAGCATTGAACGCCATGCCAATAACAGCGCTGCCACGATTCCACTGGCGCTCGAGCATGGTATTGAACATAATTTAATCAAACAAGGCGATAAAGTGATTTTGGTTGGTTTTGGTGGCGGCTTGGCATGGAGCGCCGCCGCTTTGACTTGGAGTTATTAAGCATAACGGTTATGATTTTAGCCGTGTTGGATTTATGTTTAATTGTGGCGCATCCCGATGACGAATGCTACGGCACAGGTGGAACACTGGCAGAGTACGCTACTAAGGGCTTAAAAACAGGTCTGATTACCCTGACCAAAGGCTCGAGTGGACGCAGTTTGGGCTTATGCAGCCAAGCCGAATTACCCGAATTTCGAGCCATCGAATTGCAAAATAGCGTCAATGCCCTGAGCATCAGCAACTTTGTGCAGTTTGAATACCCCGATGCCGCTCCTGCTACCAGAGACAGCTCGCACAAAGACGATGCGCCCGCCTTGTTTTTGGGTGGCTTACAAGATTTTATCCCCGAAGCCACAGCACGGGTCTTGGCGCTGCTCGAGACTTGGCAACCCAAGGTGGTGATGACCTTTCCGCCCGATGGTAGCAACCGCCACCCAGACCATATCGCTTCGCATCAGATTGCGCTTGCTGCCCTCGAGCAAGGTGGGCATTTGGCTCGAGGTACACGGGTTTACGGCTTTGCCAACCCTGTGCTGCTCAATCCAGATTGGGCAGACACATGGAAACCCCCGACCCATTTTCGGGATGTGACCCCGTACCTCGTGCCGAAACTCAGAGCCATTGCAGCGCATCGTACACAGGCTTTGTCTACGGTTGGGTTCTTGGAGCGCTTACCCGAGCGAATTGTGACTGAAACTTTTCGGCGGCTTATACCTGCTTGGTCAGAAGATGAAGTGATTGGCAGTCAGCTCTAACTTTTTACGGTAGACTGTAGGCAATGAACCAATTTGAAGCTCCTGCCAGAACAGTTCTTAAATCGAGTGAGCCGAGCATCGAAGCCAAGTCGGTTTCCAAACGTTACGGACGTTATCCAGTCCTCGACCAAGTCTCTTTTAAGGTACTGCCCGGCGAAGTCTACGCTTTGGCGGGACCCAACGGCGCGGGTAAAACCACGTTAATTCGCATCATCACCGGTTTATCCTTTCCCACAGGCGGACAAATGCTTTTGTGCGGCGAGGATGTCCACACTGGCGGCTCAAAGGTGCGCCGCGCTCTGGGCGCAGTGGTCGAAGCCCCTGCGGCATTCTACCCACACATGACTGGGCGCGAGAACCTGATGGCACATGCCAAACTGGCTGGTGGTGTTGGATTTTCCACCGATCACCGCAATCCGTTGTTACTGGACGAAAACCGAATCCGAGAAGTGATTACCGATGTCGAACTGACCCGAATGCAAGACCGCAACGTCCGCGAGTACAGCCTTGGGCAACGCCAACGCCTTGGTTTAGCGGCTGCGATTCTGACCAATCCTCGAGTCTTGGTGCTGGATGAACCAACCAGTGGACTTGACCCACTTGGCATCAATTTAGTGCATCGTGTCCTATCGGGCATGGCAGCCACTGGAACAGCCGTGATTCTTAGCACCCACCACCTGCGCGAAGTCAGCCAGTACGCCCACCGCGTTGGCATCCTCTCGAGCGGCAAATTACTCGACGAAGTGGATTTGGGCGCACGCAGCAGCGCTTATCGTTTCCGTGTGGACGATGCCCCTCGAGCTGCCGCAGCCCTTTCCACCCAGCCATTTGTGGTGCGCTCCTTCGCCCGTCCGCCTTATGTGATTGTGCATCTGGACTCTGAACTCCGCGCCCCAGATGCCATCCGCGCCCTTGCTGTCGAAGGCATCCGCATGTTTGAAGCCAACCCAGATCACTTTGATTTGTACGAATACTACCGTGAGCGGGTCGAGCGCGAGTTTTAAGGGCTGTGAGCTATGAGCTATGAGCTATGAGAAAAAACGGACTCAACCCTACTTTTCACCTTTTCACCCTGCCCAAAGGATTCCCATGACAAAAAACATTTCTAATCGCGTTGGTTACGGCGTTCTTTCGCTCGAGTTTCGCAAATTGCTGGGTTTTCGCAGTGTGCGTTTGGGTTTGTTGGTGGCGTTTATTTTGCCAGCCATTCTGACCCTCGCGCCAGACGAAGGCATTGCCCAAGTGATCGGTGCGGATGTGCTATTGGTTTCGGGTTGGCAAGTGCCGGGTATGGCGCTGTACATCATGATGCCATTTATGTTGCCGCTTTTAACCGCCGTGACTTGCGCTGAATTGGTCGGCGGCGAGATGGACTGGGGAACACTGCGCCCATTGTTGTTGCGCCCTGTCTCGAGAATCCGCGTCATTTTTTCTAAGCTGATGGTGGCGATTCTTTATCCGTTTTTGCTGCTTTTAAGCACCTTGGTTGGTGGCTTATTGGTTGGCGGCTTGCGTTATGGCTGGGGAACAGGCGTGTACGGTACGGGTCTAGGCGAAGGCGCATTTGTTGGGGTTGGCGAACTTTCCCCATTTGGGGCATTTGCCGAACTTGCCCAAGGCTATATGATTTCAGGTGTGATCTTATCGCCAATTGCGGTGCTGGCGATTGTCTTTGGGGTCTTGTACTTGAACACAGCAGCGGCGGCGTTGGCTGGCGTTGGTGCAATTTTGATGATGGGAATGCTCAAGGTTTTTGTTTGGCTGCGCCCGTTTTTACTCACCGAACACTTGGATGCGTATTCGCCGCTACGCGCCACGACCTACACCACCCAACAAAGTCTGATTCTGCTGGTGATTTACACAGGCATTGGCATTGTGGCGAGTATGCTGATTTTTGAGCGTAAGGATTTATAGCTTATTTCTCGAGCCGAGGTAACGAATCATGTGCTTGGATTTGACATCTTGATAGCCTTCTCGAGTGGCAATGGCTTCTAAGTGACTGTCAGCTGCCAAGTGCATTTCGTACACCGCGCCATCATAAGCGCTTTTGGTCACGCAGTGCAGCAAACCGGGTAAGCATCCGGGCGGGGCGTCAGGGTGAACCCGCAGGTTTGAAACCCAAACAATCGCTTTATCACCCATCCAAACGCTTTGCGCTAAGACAAAACCGTAGACGGTGCTGGGTTGGTCGTCGGTCAGGCTGCTGGCTTCAACTGCCACAAAACTGTGTTCGCTTCGGGCATAGAACAATAACGCAGGCAGGCTCGAGCGCAGCATGGCAGCTCGTTCTTTTTCCTCGAGCTTGTCAAAATCAGGATTCTCGAGGCGGGCAAGTTCCAAATCAAGAGCTTGCATTCCGGGGTAGTCAGCTTCGGCGGGGGAACGGTAAATCATTGGACTCAGTCTAACCAATTCACGGGTGCTTGTGGCATAAAAACACCCACCGTTGGGGGGCGGTGGGTGCGAAAAGCGCGTTATGGGGGAACGCGCACGCAGCTAGTCAAAAATATCGAACAATTTACCCAAGGTGCTTTTCTTCTTCTTGGGATAGCGACGGTCATCGTCGTCGTCGTCATCGCGGCGGTAGCGTGGGTCATAACCGCCTTGGGCATAACGTGGGTCTGGCATTGGCGCTCGAGGTTGGTCATATTGTGGTGGTACGGCTCGAGGTTGGTCGTACTGTGGTACGGCTCGAGGGGCGGGCTGACCGTATTCGCGTTCCATTTCAATCGCGACCGAAAGCAGTTTCTCGAGTTCACCACGGTCGAGCCAAACGCCTTTGCATTCGGGGCAGACATCAATGGTCACGCCGTTCTTGTTCATTTCCATCAGTGGAGTACCATCTATCGGACACAGTTTTTGCATCTTATTTCCTTCCTTTCGTTTTCACAGGTATGGGTTGAGGTTTTTTTGTAAGCAGCCCGTAAGCAACGCCAATCAATCCAAGTGCAATCAGGTATTCCATACGACTCCTTGTGCAATCAGGTATTCCATGTGTTCTCCTTAAGATGTCGTAACTGGGATGGCTTTGCCTTCGCCGTCACCATCGTTTTTGGTTTTGATTAAGCTGTAGACAATGCCAGCCGCCAGAATCGTGAAGGTGATGACCAACGAAATAATCGGATCCATCTTGCCGAAAATCTGGTTAAAGAAGACCTTACCACCAATAAAGATCAGCACGATACTGAGCGAGTATTTCAGGTACTTAAAGCGGTGAATCATGGCTGCCAGCGCAAAGTACAAGGCACGCAAACCAAGAATCGCAAAGATGTTGCTGGTGTAGACAATGAACGGATCGGTGGTGATCGCAAAGATGGCAGGAACGCTATCTACCGCAAAGACCAAATCGGCAACTTCAACCAAAATCAGCGCCAGAAAAAGCGGCGTAGCAAAACGGGCTAACTTACCTGTGATTGGGTCTTTTTTCTGGACAAAGAACTTCTCGCCGTGCAGTTCATC
>JAAFJQ010000089.1 GCA_013298185.1 Deinococcales bacterium | reverse complement strand
TAACGATAACCAAGTCCAACCAATTTCAGCGGCATCGGGAATATCTGGTTTAGCAGCCGCCCAAGCCCAATACTCGAGGTTGCCAAAGCGGGTGCTGCCAACCACCGCGTCTGTTTTGGCGTTGACTGTGGCAAAAGGAATTGCTAGGCGCTTAGCTCGAGCATCCAAAGCCGTTTGGACATAGGTTTGCATTCCTGCCAAGGTACTTGGGGCATTGGTGAGCTTATAGACTTCTGGGTTGGCTTGGGCAATGGCAAGCAGGGCAAGAATATGTTGCTCGCCGAGTGGCTCGAGTCGAACAATGGTGTTTTCTAAAATCAACATGGGTTTATCATACCGATTTACTGGCAATGGATTTATGGAGACAAGACTTTTTTCATATGCACAACTTCTGTGTTTGACTCTGGCAATTTTTGCCGATGTGTTTTTTGATCCCTCATCTTTTGCCTTGTATACTCGAGAACGATGAAGATACTGGTCACAGGTGCAGGCGGCTACATTGGCTCAGTCACCAGTCAACTCTTGCTCGAGGCAGGATTTGATTTGGTGTGCATAGAAAACTTTGCTCGAGGCTACCGTGCGCCACTCGAGCTATTGCAAAGCCGTTTTGGCGCTGAGCGGGTGCTGATCGAAGATGCCAACCTTGCCACTTCGGATGTGGCAGCGATTTTTACTAAGCACCCAATTGCTGCGGTGATGCACTTTGCGGCACTCCTGAATGTTGGCGAGAGTATGCACCAACCCGTCGAGTATTTTTCCAACAACATCGTTGGCACTCAACGTTTACTCGAGGCGATGCACCATGCCAAAGTGCGCCAATTGGTGTTCTCGAGCAGTTGCACCGTCTACGGCAACGCCCAATACCTGCCAATAGACGAACAACACCCTGTAGTACAACCCGAAAGTGTCTACGGTGCATCCAAGAAAATCTGCGAGGATATGCTTAGCTGGTATGGCAAACTCGGCATTCTCGAGTATGTGGCGTTGCGGTATTTCAATGTCTGCGGTGCAACCGACGACGGGCAAATTGGTGATTCCAAACGCCCGAGTTTTCACCTGATGCAAAACGCTGTCCTTGGAGCGCTCGGAATGCGAGAATTCACCTTTAACTACGCCACCGTAGCCACCCCAGATGGCAGCCCCATCCGTGATTATGTCAACGTGGTGGATTTGGGCGAAGCCCACGTCGCTGCCCTACAATTTTTGCAACGCGAGAAACGCTCAGAGATTTTTAACCTCGGCACAGGCACAGGCAACAGCGTCCTCGAGATTGTGAACATGGTCAAACAAGTCACAGGCAAAGATTTTCCCGTTGCCCCAGACCCCAACCGCCGCACAGGAGAGGCTGACCGTATGGTGGCTGATTATCAAAAAGCCAAGACCCTGCTTGGTTGGACACCCAAACGTACCCTTGAGCAGAGCGTTAAGAGCTTAATCAGTTGGTACTCGAGCCACCCCAAAGGCTGGCAACACTAACCCGTAGGGGCAGGGCTTGCCTCGCCCACTTAAGAGCAACATGTTAAAAAAACGCAACCTCTCACGAACTTCCCCAGCCTCGCTGCGCTAGGCAGCCCCTTCGTTGAAGGGGCTTTGGTAAGGACACGATGAAGCAATATCATGATTTTTTACGGCATATTCTCGAGAACGGGGTGGAGAAATCTGACCGCACTGGGACGGGAACGATCAGTGTCTTTGGGTATCAGATGCGGTTTGATTTGGCTAAAGGCTTTCCACTGGTCACGACCAAAAAAGTGCATTGGAAAAGTGTGGCTGGCGAACTTCTTTGGTTTTTAACGGGTGATACGAACAACAACACCCTCGAGCAGATGGGCATTTCGATTTGGCGTGAATGGGCGCGGGCGGATGGTTCGCTCGGACCGATTTATGGGCATCAGTGGCGCTCGTGGACGGGAAAAAACAATGAAACCATTGACCAAATGCTGTGGTTGCTCGAGGAAATAAAGAAAAACCCTGACTCGAGGCGCTTGATTATTTCGGCGTGGAATGTAGCGGACTTGCCCGACATGGCGCTGTTGCCGTGCCATACAATGTTTCAGTTTTATGTGGCAAACAATAAGCTCAGTTGCCAACTCTATCAGCGCAGCGCCGATGCCTTTTTGGGTGTGCCGTTCAACATTGCATCGTATGCCCTTTTAACCCAAATGATTGCCCATGTCTGTAACCTCGAGCTGGGCGAATTTGTGCATACCTTTGGCGATGCCCATATCTACAAAAATCACCTCGAGCAAGTCCAAACTCAGTTATCTCGAGAACCAAGAGAACTACCCACGGTGCGCCTCAACTCGAGTATCAAGGATTTGTTTGCTTTTACGCTGGACGATATTGTCCTCGAGAATTACAACCCACATCCTCGGATCAAAGCGGAAGTGGCAGTGTGAGGGCAGAGGAAGGACGAAGGACGAAGGACGAAGGACGAAGGCAAAACCTGTCGTTAATCGCTGCTCTCGACCTTAACCACGCGATTGGTTTCCAGAACGCCATGCCTTGGCATTTGCCTGATGACTTGGCGCACTTTAAGCGTTTGACGGTTGGGCAAACCGTGCTAATGGGGCGCAAGACCTTTCTCAGCATTGGGCGAGCCTTGCCTAAGCGCCGCAATATCGTCTTAACTCGAGACTCGAGTTTTGAGGCGGCTGGCGTGGAAGTGGTGTATTCTCTCGAGGAAGCGATGTTGCTCGAGCCAAATCCTGTGGTCATGGGCGGTGGGGAGATTTATACACTTTGCTTGCCGTTGGCGCAGACTTTACACCTGACTTTTGTTCAAACCCAAATTCCTGATGCCGATGCGTTCTTTCCCAAGTACAATCCACTCGAGTGGCAAGAAGTCTCGAGGCAACACCACCCAGCTGATGAACGCCATGCCTTTGCCTTTGATTGGGTTAGCTTAGAGCGCTCCTCGAGTCTCGAGTCAGGGACTGCTCAAAGCTCATAGCCCAAAGCCCAAAGCCCACCCACATTGCTTCGCCCAAGCCCCAAAGGTTAAACTCTGCCCATGACTGCTGTGGACACCCGCGCCCTCGTTCAACAAGCCAGAGGCGGGCGTGTGATTCGCACAGGTTTTCTCGAGGGTGCTGACCTTGACCGTCGCGCTTTGGCTGCCGATGGGATTCGCTTTGCTGCACATGGTGGCTTCCCCGATGCCAGCCGAGTGATTTACACACTGTACCCCGAGCATATCCCCAGCGTGGATGACCCCGTGAAGGTGCTGCGGCTCGAGGTGGACGAAACCGATTTTGACACCGATGATTTGAAGGTGGCGCTGGCTTTACCAGCCGAACTGCTTGGCGATGTGCGCGAAGACCGCCAAGGTTTTTTATTTGCCACCACCGCTAAAGGTGTCAAACAACTCGAGAATGTTCGGCAATTGGTGCTGCAAGGTCGGACTCGAGAAGTCAGTTTCAGCCCAGCCGAAGGACAAGCCCTCGAGCGAGGCAGCAAAACCCGCAGTGTGGTCGTGCCGAGTCTGCGCCTTGATGTGGTTGGCGCAAAGGGCTTTGGAGTCTCGAGGGCATATTTTCAAGCCGGTATCGAAGGTAAAAAAGTGCGAGTCAATGGCAATGTTGCCAGTTCAAGCACCCCAGTTAAAGTCGGCGATACGCTGTCCGCCGAGAGCTTAGGTCGGATTGAATTTAAGCGAATCGAAGGCGAAACGCGGCGCGGGAATATTAAACTCGAACTTGAGATTCATCGGTGAAGGATGAGCTTCTAGCCTCTAAATCTTCTTCTTGGCTAACCATGTTTGGTATTGCTTGATTTCGGCGCTTTGGTCTTTGACGACCAGTGAACCGAATTTCTTCAGCTCAGGGCGCAGGGCGCGTTTGGCGGCATCTTGACCCATTGCCACGGCGTGTTGGTGGTGCGGAATCATGCCCTCGAGAAAACTGCGGTCTATCGGCATCGAATGCCCCGCCATTGGGGTCATGCCTGCTTTGGCTTTGTCCATCATGGGTTTCATGTCGGCGTTCATCAGTGCCATTTGTTTAGGGTCGGGCTTGGCGTTGTACCACGTCTTTAACCAAGTGGTCATTTGTTTGATTTCTTGGTCTTGAGATTGAATAATTTTTTGCGCGGCAGCTTTGACATCCTTATCCAAGCAAAACTTGACACAATCCGCTGACATCTGCACTGCCCCACGGTGATGCTCGATCATCTGCGAAAGCCAAGCCACATCGTAATTTTTGCCACTCAGTGCTGCTAATGCTTCGCTGCTCGAGTTGCCCATGTTGCCCATGCTCGAGTCATGGTTGTGCTGAGCGCTGACCAAAGCTGTGAAACCCAACAAGCAAATTCCTGCTAACAGTAATTTTTTCATAACCAATCCTTTGAACCTCGAGGGTATCGCTTTCCTCTTTGATCTTTCCTCAAGATGACTTATTTCTCGAGTGATCCAGCCGCTTCGCGTCATCAGGTTATCTCTTTCCTCTAGTGCAACCGAATGGCTTCCATGACCTCATCCACCATCTCTGAAGCATCGCCTCGAGCGGCGGCGGTTGCCACATGCGCCTCGAGATGCCCACGCAGCACGACCTCACCAGCGCCGTCCAGCGCACCTTGAACAGCTTTGATTTGCCGCAGCACATCCACGCAGTAGACATGCGGGTCCTCAAGCATCCGTTGGATACTTTCCAAATGCCCTTTGGCTATCGCCAAGCGCCGAATCGCACGTTTGCGCGACTCGAGCGGCATACATAGATTGTGGGTGTCCATTTATACCCTGAGCGCCGCGCTATAGCCTTCTTCGACAATCGCTGCCAGCAGTGGCTCGAGGCTGAGGTTCTGCCCTTCAATTCGAGCGGTGTTGGTGATGCGATTGACTTCGGTCACGGTTACGCCAGCAATACCCTCGAGGGCGTTTTTCACGGCTTTTTCGCAGTGTCCGCAGGTCATTCCTTTGACTTCCAATTCGATGGTCATGGTTACTCCTTTATCCCCATAGGGGGGTATTAAAAAAGCATACTCGAGAGGTGAAAGAATTTCAATCCCCATTCCCGTAGGGGTGTAGCGTGCTACGCCCCTACGACGTGTATCTGTTGAAATTTGAAAATGAATCAAGATTTTTGCCCTTGACCAATCCTTGTCATCTCGCCTATGCTGCCATCTATCCCTATGGGGGGATTAAAAAATGTCCATGACGACCCAAAATACCTCCTCAACCCTCGAGCTTTCCGTGACTGGCATGACTTGTGCGGCTTGTGTGGCTCGAGTCGAACGCGCTCTGAAGAAAGTGGATGGTGTTCAGGATGCGACTGTCAATCTGGCAACCGAACGGGCTTTGGTGCAGTACGACTTGGGTGTTGCCACGCCAACCCAACTGAAAATCGCGGTGCAAAAAGCGGGTTATGAAATTCTCGAGGTACAAACGGGGCAAAAGCGCTCCGATGCAGAAAAACAAGCTCGAGAAGCCGAAAGCGCTGATTTGAAACGCGACCTGTTGGTGGCAGCTGTGTTTGCTGTGCCACTTTTTGTGCTGGCGATGCTGCCGATGCTTTGGATGCCCGCCATGATGTTTTTAATGCAGCTTGCCCCAATGAAGTTCTGGGATTGGCTGATGCTTGGTTTGGCAACACCGATTTATTTTTACGCTGGGCGGCGTTTTTTGGTATCTGGCTTCAAAGCCCTGCTCGAGAAAAGCCCCGACATGAACAGCCTTGTGCTGCTCGGAACAAGTGCTGCTTTTTGGTACAGCGTGGTCGTGGTGCTGCTCGAGACATTTGTGCCGAACACCATCCCAGCCTCTGGGCGTTTTGTGTATTTTGAGGCGGCTGGCGTGGTGATTGCTTTGGTGTTGCTTGGTAAGTACCTCGAGAGCCTCGCCAAAGGCAAAACCAGCCAAGCCATGAAAACCTTGCTGGGTTTGCAAGCCAAAACCGCTACTGTGAAGCGCGGCTCGAGTGAGCTGGTGCTGCCGCTCGAGGAGGTGCTGATTCATGATTTGGTGCTGGTGCGTCCCGGTGAGAAAATCCCTGTGGATGGCATCGTTGTTGAAGGCTCGAGTTATGTGGATGAAAGTATGCTGACTGGCGAAGCCACACCAGTGTCAAAAACCCAAGGCAGCCAAGTGATTGGCAGCACCATCAACCAAAGTGGCGCACTGACTTTTCGAGCCACCGCCGTGGGTGCGGACACGGTGCTGGCGCAAATTATGGCACTTGTGGAGACTGCCCAAGCCAGCAAAGCCCCAATTCAAGGTTTAGCCGACAAAGTCGTGCAAGTGTTTACACCGATTGTTTTAGGAATTGCAGCACTGACATTTTTGCTTTGGCTGCTGCTTGGCAACTCGAGTGCTGCTTTGGTCAACACCGTGGCAGTGCTGATTATTGCTTGCCCATGCGCGATGGGACTTGCCACTCCAACCAGCATCATGGTTGGGTCAGGCAAAGCCGCCGAGTTGGGCATCCTCTTTCGCAGCAGCACCGCCCTCGAGGGGCTACAAGCCGTGCAGACCATTGCCTTTGATAAGACTGGCACATTGACCAAAGGACAGCCAGAATTGACCGATGTGGTCAACCTCAGCTCATATTCGGAAACTGAACTTCTTAGGCTGATTGCCAGTGCCGAACATAGCAGCGAGCATCCGATTGCCCAAACACTGGTCAAAGCCGCATCTGCCCAAGGCTTGATTCTCGAGCCAGCCATGGATTTTCAAGCCAAAGCAGGTTATGGCATCGAAGCTCGGATTGGCGATGTGTGGCTGCACATTGGCGCTGAGCGTTACATGCAGCAACTGAACCTTGAGACAAGTGTTTTCTCGAGCCAAGTGCAAATACTCACTACCCAAGGCAAAACGCCTATTTTTGTAGCAGTTAGTCAGCAGTTGGTAGCACTTTTAGCTGTGGCAGACCCGATCAAAGCTGGCTCGAGGGAAGCCGTAGTGGCTTTGCAAAAGCGTGGCTTAAAGGTGGTGATGGTCACAGGCGACGATGCACGCACCGCCCAAGCGATTGCTGCTCAACTTGGCATTCAGCACGTCAGAGCCGAAGTGCTACCAAGTGGTAAGGCAAACATCATTAAGGAATTACAGCAACACAACAAAGTTGCTTTTGTCGGCGATGGCATCAACGATGCCCCAGCTCTTGCCCAAGCCGATGTCGGTATTGCCATTGGCACAGGCACAGACGTTGCGATTGAAACGGCTGATGTAATTCTGATGTCAGGTGATATTCGGGCAGTGGTCAATGCCCTAGCCATCTCGAGCAGCACAATTGGCAACATTCGTCAGAATTTATTTTGGGCATCTGCCTATAACGTGCTTTTAATTCCTGTGGCAGCAGGAGCGCTCTATCCGCTTTTTGGCTGGTTCTTAAATCCTGTCTTAGCGGGTGTAGCCATGGGTTGCTCGAGTATTTTTGTGCTGGGGAATGCTTTGCGCTTGCGTGGTTTGAAGGCAGTACTATAGCAGGTTGCTCGAGCAAGCAAAACTTTTTGACCATCAAGATTTATCAGCCTTCATGGTCAAAAAATGACGCCCTTGGTTCTGTATTTGCTCGAGGTTTAACGCCCTAAGTAATTCTCGCTCGAGTCAAGCGCATCGCGCAAAATTGGAATCATATCAAGGGCTTTGCCTGTGCCGAGCGCTACAGCTTGAATCGCATTTGGGGCAATGATGACTGGAATACCCGTGGCTTGACGAAGGCGCTCATCGAGGTTGCGAAGCATTGCGCCGCCACCGGTCAAAATAATACCTCGGTCGATGATGTCCGACACAAGTTCTGGCGGGGTTGACTCGAGGACTTGTTTGACCAAATCCACAATTTTCTGCACAGGTTCTTGCAGGGCTTCGGCAATATCGGCACTGGTCAGTTGTACAGTCTTGGGTAAGCCATTAATCAAGTCGCGTCCGCGCACTTCGGCGGTCAGGATTGTGTCGTCGGCAGTCAGGGTGGCTGCGCCAATTTTGACTTTCAGTTCTTCGCTGCTGCGCTCACCAATCATCAGGTTTTCTTTGCGACGCACGTATTTAATAATGCTTTCGTCAAATTCATTGCCAGCTATTTTGATGCTGCGCGACACGACAATGCCGCCCAAGCTAATCACGGCAATGTCGGTGCTGCCACCGCCAATGTCCACGATGATGCTGCCGGTTGGCTCAGCGATTTGCACCCCTGCGCCGATGGCGGCTGCCATGGGTTCTTCGATCAGGTACACTTTGCGAGCGCGTTCACGCACCGCCGAGATAATGCCGCGTTTCTCGAGGTTGGTCACACCGCTTGGCACGCCAACCATAATCGTAGGGCGCAAAAACCGTGCATAGCCTGTAATCACTTTATCCAAGAATTTGGTCAGCATTCGTTTGGTCAGTTCAAAATCGGCAATCACACCATCTTTGATTGGGCGAACCGCGACGATGTTACCGGGGGTGCGTCCAATCATGCGGTAGGCTTCTTCGCCGACGGCTTTGACTTCTTTGGAGTCGCGCACCATGGCAATCACCGAAGGTTCTTGCAAGACAATGCCTTTGCCACGAATGTAAACCAAGAAATTTGCTGTACCCAAATCAATTCCAATATCCTCTACCAGTTTCACGCCATCTCCTAGCACGCAGTCTAACTGCGAACATCCATAAATTATATCCGCGAGTTAGAAAACGCGCAGTCTCGAGCAGGAAGTATACATCTTCTGATGTGCAAGGGATAAGGACAGAATTTTTAACTACGCCTCGAGACAATTTCATGAATCAGAATCGCGGCGGCAACACTGGCATTTAAGGACTGAACTTGTCCTCGGGTTTGTATTTTCACTAATTCATCGCATTTTTCTCGTACCAGACGGCGTAAACCATCACCCTCTGAGCCGATCACCAGAGCCAGTGGGCGGTTAAAATCCAGTTGATTTAAGCTGGTTTTGGCTTCGCCAGCCGCACCGTAAACCCAGATATTCTGGTCTTTGAGTTGGTCAATCAAACGCGGCAGGTTCTTGACTTGCACCAAAGGCAAATGGGCTGTTGCTCCTGCACTGGCTTTGACCACAGTCGGCGATAGCGGGGCGCTGCGGCGCTCTTCGACAATCACACCATGCGCTCCGAGGACTTCGGCGCTGCGGATGATTGCTCCAAAATTATGCGGATCGGTGATGCCATCAAGCAGCACCAGCAGCAGCTCTTCCTTGCGTTGCTCGGCAAGTGCAAAACAATCCTCGAGTTCGCTCCAAGTTGTTTCCTCGAGTTCTGCCACCACGCCTTGATGCTGCGTGGTCTTGACCGCTTGGTCTAGTTCAATGCGTGGATGCCATTCGATTGGCACATCAGCTTTGCTGCACTGCGCCTCGAGTTCTTGGGCGAAGGCTTTTTCGATGCCTTGAGCTGCGTAAACCCGAGTCACTGCACCACTGAAGAGCGCCTCGAGAACAGGGTTTCTACCGTAAATCAGCATGATTTAACCGAACAACTTTGAGAGTTTCATTGCAAAACCCATGTCACCCTCGATTTTCAGTTTGCCAGTCATGGCAGCCATCATTGGGTTGAGTTCACCTGCCATGATTTTTTGAAAATCAGCGCTGCTGGCTTTAATACCAATGCGTTGCGTCAGCCCATGCGCCGCAGGAGCGCCCTCAAGTAAACCAGCACCTTCTACTCGAGCATCGAAAGTATGAGCCACCCCATCGAACTCGAGTCCGATCACAGCGTCAAGGTCGGCTTTGATTTCTGGGGTGAGTTTGTTGTGTAAATTTTCTAAAATAGCTTGCACTTATAAAGCCTAAGGGATAAAGACAAAAAGGTCAATTTCTCCAAGTAGATTGGGTGCATCTTATTTTATGTGGATTCTTACAAAAAATGCGTCCATGACGTTACCCGTAGGGGCGAGGCATGCCTCGCCCCTACGGCAGAACACAGTTTTTCCACAGATGCACCCGAATAGATTCATAACAAACCCAAGGGGCAGCGTATCGCCCCTTGGGTCGATGTTGACACAAATGTATTAAAGAATATCGTCGCGGATGCACGCCTTAAAGTGGTTAGGCGCAACTTCTTTGAGTTCTGGTACGGTGTGTTCGCATTCGGTGATTTTGTAACGGCAACGGGTGCGGAACACACAACCCGAAGGTGGGTTGATCGGCGAGGGAATATCACCCTCGAGAATAATCCGCTCGCGCTTGATGGTTGGGTCTGGAATTGGCGCGGCGCTCAACAATGCTTCGGTGTACGGGTGCTTGGGGTTGGTGTACAACTCGCGGCTTGGGGCAACTTCCATGACTTTACCGAGGTACATCACGGCAACGCGGTCACAGATGTATTCAACCACGCCAAGGTCGTGAGCAATAAACAACACAGTTAAGTCAAGGTCGCGTTGCAAATCCTCGAGCAAATTGACCACTTGGGCTTGAATCGAAACGTCCAGCGCCGAGACTGGTTCGTCTGCCACAATAAACTTGGGGTCTACCGCCAAAGCCCTGGCAATACCAATGCGCTGACGTTGACCACCACTGAACTCGTGCGGGTAACGGCGCATGTGATCTGGGCTTAAGCCCACGCGGCGCAACAAATCCGCCACGCGGTCTACCCGAGCTTGCCCCTTAGCGAGGTTGTGAATCAGCAGCGCTTCGCCGATGATGTCACCGACAGTCATACGCGGGTTCAAGCTGGCAAATGGGTCTTGGAAAATAATTTGCATTTGCTTGCGGTACTCACGCATTTCGGTTTTGGACAGCTTCACCACGTCAACGCCGTTAAACTTGACTTCACCGCTGGTTGGTTCAATCAAACGCAGCAAGGCGCGTCCAGCCGTGGTTTTACCCGAGCCGGATTCACCCACCAAGCCCAAAACCTCGCCTTTGGCAATCTTAAAGCTGATGTCATTGACGGCTTTGACGTTCGCCACCACTCGAGACAGCAGACCGCCGCGAATCGGAAAGAATTTAACCAGATTATTGACCTCGAGCAGCGGCATTTCAGAAGCTGTGCCGAGTGGACTTGTTTGTGTCGCAGGTGCAGTCATGATCTATAGCTCCTTCCAGCGAATGCAGCGACTCATGTGACCAGAACCCGTATCCTCGAGGGCTGGAATGGCTTCTTTGCAAGCATCTATCGCAAATTTGCAACGTGGGTGAAAAGCGCAACCACTTGGCAAGTAAAGCGGATTCGGCACGTTACCCGGAATCGCCTCGAGACGGGCTTGATCCATGATCGCATGATCTACCCGAGGGATGCTGTTGAGCAACCCCATGGTGTATGGGTGCTTGGGGCGTTTGAAAATTTCGATCACGTCGCCTTCTTCAACTACGCGCCCGCCGTACATTACGACCACGCGGTCCGCCATTTCTGCCACCACACCAAGGTTGTGGGTGATGAACAAAATGCTCATCCCAATCTCGCGTTGCAGCTTTCGCATCAGGTCAAGAATTTGGGCTTGGATGGTCACATCAAGCGCGGTGGTTGGCTCGTCGGCAATCAAGAGCGCAGGGTTACACGAAAGCGCCATAGCAATCATCACACGCTGACGCATACCACCGGACATCTGGTGCGGGTAATTGGTCACACGGCGGCGCGGCTCGGGAATGCCAACCAACTCGAGCATGGTAATGGCGACTTCCATGGCTTCTTTTTTGGATTTGCCCTGGTGCAACACCACGGCTTCGGCAATTTGGTCGCCGACGGTGTAGACCGGGTTTAAGCTGGTCATCGGTTCTTGGAAAATCATGGAAACTTCGTTGCCACGGATTTTTCGCATGTCAGCTTCGGGGACTTTGGTTAAGTCCTTAGCCACACCATCGCGCCCACGGAAAATGACTGTGCCATCCACAATTTTACCCGGAGGGCTAGGAATCAAGCGCATGATGCTGAGGCTGGTAACGCTTTTACCGCTACCAGATTCGCCTACAACCGCTAAGGTCTCGCCTTTTTGGATGTGGAAGGTGACACCGTCAACGCTTTTGACCACGCCTTCATCGGTGTAAAAATAGGTTTTGAGGTTGTTCACCTCGACCAGCGTTTCGCTGCTGGAAACATTTGCCATCTCTTTATTCCTCCAAGTGTAGTCAGTCTAACATTTATTGGCGCTTGCGTGGGTCAAGTGCGTCACGCAGACCATCGCCTAAGAACTGCCAGCACAACACCGCCAACACAATAAAAAAGCCAGGAATCAATATCCAAGGACGATCGGTGATGCTCGAGAATGAGCCTTCTTGGGCTTGGTTAATCAAAGAACCCCAACTCGAGAGCGGTTCGCGGATACCACGACCCAAGAACGACAAGCCAGATTCAACCAAAATTGCGCCCGGAATACCCAAAGATAAGCCGACAATCAACAGCGAAAATGTCACGGGCAGCATATGTATGCCAATAATCCGCGCTTCTTTTGCCCCCAAACTGGTGGCGGCTTGAACCATGTCGGATTCGCGCAAGGCACTGATTTGCGAGCGCACCGTGCGAGCCAATCCGCCCCAACCAACCACACCCAGCAAAAAGATGATGCCGTAAAACACCAAAACAGGGTCTAATGATTGTGGCAGCAAAGCAGTCAAGGTCAGCAACAAGAACAGGTACGGAATAGCTGCGATAATCTCGACAAGGCGCATCACCACATTATCCACCCAGCCGCCGTAATAACCAGCCAAACCGCCAAAAATCAGACCCAAAATGGTGGACAGCGCCACAGCAAAAATGCCGATGGTCAGGGAAACCCCAGCCCCGTACCAAATACGGGTGAACAAATCGCGCCCATAGAGGTCTGCGCCTAACAAGAAAACATTACAGGGCTTGTCCACACCAAATAAGCGCACAGTCATTGGAATCACAAAAAACAGGTTATAAGGCTGGTCTGGACGGTTATAAAAAAACTGAATTGGGCATTTTTGGGTTTTGTCGTCCGAAAAGACCTGCAAAAAGCTCACGGGGTCATTGATGCGTTTGGTGGCATAGACAAACGGCGCGGTGAGCGCACCGTTTTCGTCAAAAAAACGCACCATTGTAGGTGGGTGAAACTTGGTGATGTCGGTGGTGCTGTATTCAGACAAACCATACGGGCTGATGAACGGTGCAAAAATCGCACCGACGTACAATGCAAACAAGATAATTCCACCAAAAACAGCAAATTGATGCTTGCGAAATTGCTCCCAAACAACTTGTGAGCGCGTTTTGGAAACAGAGCTGATGCCCTGTAATTCATTGATATTGGCTGAACTTGCACTCATCAGTAGTACCGAATCCTTGGGTCAACAGCGGCGAGAAGAAAATCAGAAACCAGATTGCCAATCACAAGCAGCACCAGCGAAACCGCAGCCACACTTAAATTAACGTAAACGTCTTGAGAATTCAGTGCATCTAAAAACACAGGCGTTAAACCGGGCCAATTAAAAACCACTTCGATAAACCCCGCACCAGACAAAATCGCAGGTAACAAACCACCAATTCCAGCAATAAACGGGGTCAAGGCGTTGCGAAGCGTATGCTTGTAAATCACCGAGCGTTCAGCTAAACCTTTGGCTCTGGCGGTTCGCACAAAATCTTGGTTTAAGAACTCGAGCATCTGAGCGCGAAAACTGCGCGATAAACCAGCAATATCGCCAATTAAAAGCGCCAACATTGGAGCGAGTGCGTGCCACATCACATCTATAATTTTGCCAACAAAACTGAGGCTGTCATGGTTTTCGGAAGTCATACCACCAACTGGTAAGAGTAGCGAACCAGTTTGTAATTTATAAGTAACCAGCGCATAAATAATTAGCAAAGCCAAGAAAAATGATGGAAAACCAATAAAAAAATACGACACCAAACTGATCACTTTGTCGCCAAGCGAATACTGCCGTACTGCGCCATAAATGCCGATCGGTACTGCAATTAAATAAAGCAAAATCAGCTCACCGAAAACAAGTAAGGCGCTGTTACCAATTTTGGGAGCAATCAAATCCCAAACGGGAACATTGCTGTCAAAAGAAACGCCAAGATCGCCACGAACAAAATTCAGTAACCACAGTCCATATTGTTCTGGCAGGCTTTTATCCAAACCAAACTGGCGCTCGAGTCGTTCAATCGTGGCTGGCGTGGTTCTAGGGTCTAATTTTCTGGCATCTAAAAAATCGCCGGGTGCTGCTTGTATGACTACAAAAATAAGCATTGTCGCACCAATAAACACTGGAATCAGGTTCATAAAACGGCGCAAAATGTATCCGAGCATATTCTTCTCACTTTTATAGAGGGCTTGGGGGGCGGGATTGTTTCCCGCCCCAAGAAGACAATTAGCTAAAAATCACTGAACAATCCAACTGGTTTCTGGGTAACGGGTACCATTGATTGAGGTTTGCAGCGGACGAGCAAATTCGCCACGGGTGCGTGATGTCCAAGCAGCATGGAAGTTGGAGGAAACCAAGTAAACCCATGCTTGGTATTGGCTTTCAACATCTTGGATTTGCTTAGCAATTGCAACGCGCTTTGCGAAGTCGAGTTCTTGCTTACCACGGGCAAACAGGGCTGTGGTTTGGGTTTCCCAAGGCTCGAGGCACTTACCGCTCTTGTTAAAGGCATGCAAGTTTGTACCGCAAGGCACAACATTATCACCCATTGGGTAAATCACACCGCCACCTGAAAGACCGAGCAGAATCGCATCGAATTTACGGTTGTCGCCATCCTCGAGCAGTTGAGCCACAAGGGTATTGAAATCAATTGGCTTGAAGTTGACTTTTACGCCAGCTTTTTTGGCTTCATCAGCAAAGATTTTTGCCAATTGTTCGCGTTGGATGTTACCAGCGTTGGTGGTGATGTCAAACTCGAGGACTTTACCACTGCGGTCAACCAAGAAACCTTCGGAGTTGCGCTTAGAAAAGCCAGCTTTCTCGAGCAGGTCTTTGGCAGCTTCAATGTTGTAGTCGTATTTACGTGCATTGGCAGAAACCCAGTTGCTGTATGGCAAGTAAACACTGGTGTAGGCTGGTTGAGCCAAACCACCGAAAACAATGTCTACCATAGCAGCACGGTTAGAAATGTGGCTCATGGCGCGACGGAAGTTAGGGTCACGGAAAACTTTTTGCTTGAACGGATCGGCTTTGCGGTTCCAGTTAAAGACAATCCATT
>JAAFJQ010000088.1 GCA_013298185.1 Deinococcales bacterium | reverse complement strand
CCCTTGGGAAACAACGGACGGACTTGACGATCCGTGATACGAGCGCTGAGGATTGCCTTCTCGCCGGGGCGACCTTCGCGGCGCATAAACGAACCAGGAATCTTACCGACTGCGTAATGGCGCTCCTCGAACTCCACCGTTAATGGCATGAAATCAAGCGTACTCGGCTTATCCGAAGCCTGAGCCGTCGCCAGAATCATCACATCGCCGTAACGCAGCACAACACTGCCGCTCACCAATTTGGCTACTTTTCCAGTCTCGAGCGTCAGTTCCCGACCACCGAGGGTGGTCTTAAAAATTCTTTGCATCTTTCCTCTTTCCGACATCTTGTCGTCTTTATTTTTACCGCGAGTATTCTCTCATACGAAGATGTGAACGGCAAAGGGCTAAAAAGTCTACGCATTGGACAATGACCAAAAGGCACGCCCCACCTTGTTCGCATCAACATTAAGAACAAAAGCCCTTTTAGTACATGCAGCATCGCGGTCAGTCAGCCCCTCACCCGACTTCGTCACCCTCTCCCAAACAACGCGCTACGCGCAGGGAGAGGGGTTCGGACTGTCTTTTCATTCCAGTTGCGTGACTCGAGAAACCAAATTCACACCACCAGCACCCCTCTTTGAGGGGTCGAGCGCAGCGAGGGGGAGTACATAACCAATTGCGTTTTTTTGTTTTGATCCTCGAGAAGATTCCCTAAGTCCATACGGTTTTGCAAAGCTTTCTTACGGGCGCTCGGCAAACGCTAAACCCGCACTCTTCACCCGAGCGCGAAGGGCTGCCATAAAATCCGCGCCGGGGTCGTCTTTAACTGTGAAATACGTCTTGTCTTTTTCTTCCCACAAACTCGAGCCTCGAAAACGCCCGTACTCGAGATGACCAATCAGGTACTTGATTTGGTGTCTCTGAGCGATCAATTGCACCAAACCAGCATTTGCCTCGAGTTGGGCTTTGGTGAGGGGGGCGTTTCTCGAGCCAATGTTTTCAATGCCTATCGCACGGCGGTTTAAGCCAATCACATGCCGCGCCATGATGTTCTCAGGCATTAGCTGATAAATCGTGCCGTCGCGGTCAATCAAGTAATGCGCTGAGGTGTTGACCTTGCCGCCTCTGGCAATATCGGCTCTGCCAGTCAGGATTTCATTGTTAAAACCATTCCAAGTGCTTTGCAGGTTGCTGGTGGCAGTCCAATGCACCACGACCATCACAGGTTGAATGTTGATGCTCGAGGCTTTGGGGTCATAATGTTGCCTGATGTACTCGAGGGTCAGGGCTTGACGGGTTTTGGAGAATGAAATGGGTTTTTGAAAAATCTGTAAGCCGCTTGACATGGCGAGGCTCGAGAGTAGAAAAACGATAAGCAACCGCATCATGCCTCGAGCATCAGCGCGTTAAAACCAGCTTGCTTAAAGTGATGGTCGGTGGTCAGGACATCTTTGATGCCTTTGGATTCCATGACCAGCATTTAAAAGCAATCCACACCGCTCCAGTTTTTATCAGGGCGTTTTCGGTAGAATTCCGTGGCGGCAATCAACCAGTTTTTACCACTGGTGACAATGTCAATATTCGGTTCAGTGTAAAGAGACTCAAGTGTCTCAGCAACAGATACTCGAATAGCTGGAGAAAATCGAGAAAAAAAATTGAGAGTCTCCCAAAGAACAGCATCGGTTGTGACCCAACCATCTCGCTTGAACTCCTTTGCCAAACGCTGTGCAAGTTCATGTCCCAAGTCTTGGGTGTAAATAAATGACACCCAAAAAGCAGTGTCAATGAATACCTTTCTCAAACTTGACCTTCCATGTACTCCTCAAGTCTATGTGAAGCATCTTTAGGAACTGCATCCCAATCTTCCTTAGGCACTTTAGCCACGGCGCAGTCTCGGGCTGCTATCAGACGATCAGCAATGGTTGACTTGGTCTTGGGTTGACGTTTTTGTTTTGTGGGTTCAATGGTTAAAGTCATATCTTCACTGTAGTACAAACCTTCTCTAATTTCCATGCTTGTTTTTGCTTAGCTTTTAGGTCATAGCTCGAATCACAAGACTTAACGCCCAACCAAAATCACATTGAGTGGCAATTCGCGGTTGCCTTGTAGTCCAAGTAAAAAACTCAATTCATCATCAAAAAACGTGCTGATGCTCCGCACCGATAATCCAAGTGCCGTGCCTGCCAGCAGCACATTCTGAGCGGCATAACCTGCCTCGAGGTATAAGTGCCTGTAACCGCGTTCGGCATGAGCCGTAACCGTGCGCTCGACCACGCCAGTAAAAATCAAGGCAGCAGCAGCTGTTTCAACACTCGAGTCGTTCAAAAGCACACCAGTTAAGTCTTTGGTGGTATCCCCTATTCGCACTTGCTCGAGTTGATGTTCGCGCACAACATAGTGGTACACACCAGCAAAGGTATCAGCGACATTACGAGCCACCAAGTAAACCTCGAGCGGGTAGGCTCCACTTGGGCTTGGCACAGTGCGGTACGGCAGGTTGCTGCCGCCGGGGCGCTGCCCAGTGATGCCTTGAGCTGCCCAAAGGAGCTGTGCCACTTCGGATATGGTGATGCTCGAGCCAACTTCAGGGCTTTGCGAACGCCGGGCTGTGACCACACTCCAAAATCCAGCGCCGCCCTTTTGCTTTGCCGAAGGCAAGCGAATCGTCTCGAGCGGACTGGCATAGACCTTAAAAGCAGGCACTCGTTTGCCCACTGGGAAGGTATCGCCGCGTTTCAGTTTGGTGTGGTCAACGAATTTCTCGCCAATGGTTTCTTTCATGCTGCCTCGAGATGACCCCCCGTAAGCTCGAGTCCGGTTGGGTGGGATACTGCAGAGTCTAACATACGCCCAACTTGCGAATCAGCTAAGATGGGTAAATGCTCGTCAAAGATTGGATGACCCCAGCCCCCCTGACCGTTTCGCCCAGCACCGTGGTTCTTGAGGCGCTGAAACTCTTAAAAAGCCGTGGCTTTCGGCGCTTACCTGTGGTAGACGGCGCGGCATTGGTTGGCATGGTCACAGAGAAAGACCTTAAGGATGCCATGCCAAGTAAAGCCAACACGCTTTCGGTGTGGGAGTTAAATCAGCTTCTTGGTAAACTGGCAGTGCGAGAAGTCATGACCAACAACCTAAAGACCTGCCGTGCTTCAGATACTTTAGAGAGTGCTGCCCTGACCATGCAAGCTGCAAAAATCGCAGGTTTACCAGTGCTGGACAGCGCTGGGGCATTGGTAGGGATGCTCACCATCACCGATGTACTGGGTGCGTTCACCCAAGTTCTTGGCTTAAAAGAAGGCGGCGTGCGCTTGACCCTCGAGATGCCCGACGTTCCGGGCAGTTTGATTCGAGCCACAGAAGCGATTCAACCAGCCAACATTGTCAGTGTTGCCACGGCTGGCTCGAGCAACGGCAAGCGCAAATTTGTGATTCGAGCTGTTGGTCAAAGCGCGGCTGAACTCGAAGAAAGACTCAAAAATGCAGGGATTGAAGTCATTAATGTGCAGTAATTTTACCTTCCAGACGTGGGTTCATAACGCCAGTGTTTTAGCAAGTTCGCGCAACTCGAGCGAAACATCTTTGCGCTTTGTCCATGTTTCCTCGAGCGGCACATGAACAATGCTCCCAGCCACCACACCAATCATCACATCATTTTTACCAGACATCAGGGCTTCAACTGCACCGTAACCCATCTGTGAAGCTAAAATTCGATCTCGCGCACTCGGGCTGCCGCCGCGTTGCACATGCCCTAAAATGCTAACTCGAGCATCCAAACCCGTTGCTGCCGAAATGGCTTCCATGACCTTGATACCTCCGCCTTCGTAGCCTTCGGCAACCACAATAATGCTCGAGGTTTTGCCTTTGGCAGCGCTGGCTTTGACAATCTGTACAACTTCCTCGAGGGTTTCGGGGCGCTCGGGAATCAGCACATCTTCTGCGCCGCCTGCAATGCCAACATCCAGCGCAATAAATCCAGCGTGTCTGCCCATGACTTCAATAATAAACAAGCGCTCATGGCTGGCGGCGGTGTCGCGGATGCGATCAATGGCTTGAAGGGCGGTATTAACGGCGGTGTCATACCCAATGGTGTAATCCGTGCCATAGAGGTCGTTGTCTATGGTGCCTGGAATACCAATCACATTGATGCCTTGTTCCTCGGACAAAAAGTGCGCTCCGTGGAAGCTGCCATCGCCGCCGATCACCACAATGCCTTCGATGCCAACTGAGCGGAGTTGCTTGGCAGCCCGTTCGCGTCCTTCTGGGGTCATGAATGGCTTGCACCGAGCCGTCATTAAAAATGTTCCACCGCGCTGGACGGTATTCGCCACATCCCTTGGACCTAGTTTAATAAAGTCGCCGTCAATCATCCCAGCATAACCACGCTTCACACCCATGACCTCGAGACCTCGAGAAATGCCTGTGCGTACCACAGCTCGCACGGCTGCGTTCATTCCGGGTGCATCGCCGCCACTGGTTAAAACTCCGATTCGTTTCATGGGCGGTATTGTGACATTTTTTTTAATGGTTTTTGTCAAACGCTCGTTTTGTTGGCTCGAGGTCATGATGCGAACTTAATCGTTGAACGGGTCTGATTCGCGTGTCAAACGACGCAAGTAGTCTTCGGTTATGGCTTGACTGGTCAGTGAATCCCCACCTAGATTTTTGAGTTCTAAACTGCTTTCCAGAGCTGCAATGGCTTCTTCAATGCGACCAGCTTGACGCAACACAAGACCCAGTTCACCCACAATGACACCACGATCAGTCAATGATGCCCCACCTTGTTCTGCCCAGAGTAGACTGGTTTTGAGTGTTTGTTCGGCTTCTTCAAAATGCCCAGAGCTTCGCAGGACACGACCCAGTTCGCACATGGTGATGCTACGACTCTCCAAAGATGCCCGCCCTTGTTCTTTTAATTCCAAACTGGTTTGAAAGGCTTTTTTGGCTTCTTCAAAACGTCCACCGTCAAACAGTAAAAGTCCAAGCGTATGCCAAGTCCCACCACGGCTGAGTCATGTATCGTTGCCTTGTTCTGCCCATGATAAACGGGTTTTGAGAACTTGTTCGGCTTCGGTTAAGCGACCAATTTCAATCAGGACACGACCCAGATTGTGCATGGTATTACCACGGTTATCGAATGAATCGTTGCCTTCTTGCCACGCTAGACTGGTTCTGAAAGCCTGCTCAGCTTCCTCGAGCAAACCTTTATGAAAAAGTGCCAAACCAAGAAAGTTCATCGTAAACCCACGGTGAATCAGCGAGTCATTGCTTTGTTCTTTCCACGCTAGACTGGTTCTCAAAGACGTAAGCGCTTCGTCAATTCGACCAGCTTCAAGCAGCACCCGACCATATGCGTCCATCATCGTTCCACGGCTTCTCAACGAAGCCCCGCCTTGCTCTGCCCATTCCAAACTGGTTTTTAGCAATTCCAGAGCTTCCTCGAGACGACCTTGAAAAAACAAGGTATGGGCAATGTTATTGAGCGAACCCGCTTTTTCTGCCAAAGGTGCATGGATACTTTCTTCAACAGCCAGAATTTCTCGAGTTATAGCTTCGGCTTCGGAGTAGCGTTTTTGCTGCATCAAACCATTTCGGGCTTTGACCAATCTCAGGATAAGACCATTTTCTTGACCTTGCTTACCACGCAATAATGCGGCATGCTCGAGGGCAACTTCGGGACTGTTTTCATTCATGATTGCCCAAGTTCAGACACGGCTTTGAGTGCCAATTCATAGGCTGCATTTCGCTCAAGACCAAGCTGTTGCAATTTGGCACGAATTTCTTTGACCCTTAAGCCCATTTGGGCAAACTCGAGGGCTTTGGCTTGATAATCCAAACTCGGCTCGAGGCTGGTCTGGTTGGGCGCTAAGATCAGCACAATTTCACCACGAACCTCGCCTGAAAAATGCTGCGCCGCTTCTTGTAATGTGCCACGAAAAACCTCTTCGTGCAGTTTAGAGAGTTCTCGAGCCACACTGCACCCTCGAGACTCGCCACACAGGGCAATCAGCTCGAGCAAGGTACTGTACAAACGGTTTGGGCTTTCATAGATGGCAGTGGTGATTTGGCTGGTGCTGATTTCCTCGAGCCGATTTTGTCGCTCACGCCCTGAGCGCGGCAAAAAACCAAAGAACACAAAGCGCCCTGTGGGCAATCCAGACAGCGTCAAAGCTGGAATGAGTGCTGTTGCACCGGGTAGCGCTTCGACTCGAATGCCCAACTCGAGGGCAATTTGCACCAATTCCGCGCCAGGATCAGACAGTCCGGGGCTACCCGCATCGGATACAAACGCCACCCGTTTGTATTTCTCGAGAACCGTTTTCCCTCGAGCCTGCATGGTATGGGCATCTAAGCGCTCGAGTGGCTTATGAATTAAAAAGTGACTGAGCAACTTGCCCGAGTGCCGTGTGTCTTCGCAAGCCACACAATCCACCATTTTTAGAACCTCGAGCGCCCTTAAGGTGATGTCGCCGAGGTTGCCAATTGGGGTTGGCACAAGAAACAATTGACGTTCTACATCTGTCATGTGGTTGGCGTTGGACGCAAAGGAATTCTGGCAGGTTTTTTCTTCGGAGTAAACGCACTGGTGATCGTCGCACGAACCAATTCACCATCTCCGACGGTCACAGTCACAACAGCACCCTCTGGGAGTTTGCCACGCTCGAGGACAATCACGCCATCTTTGACCACACCACGATACGCTTTCACATCTGGCATTCTAACAGTTTTTGATGTTGGTCAATGAGTGACTGTTCACCATTTTGTAGCTCAAATTTTCATCTCAAAAAACAAAAGTACCCCGTTTATCACGGGGTACTTTTTTGGTGGGCGGAACAGGGATTGAACCTGCGACCCGCCGCTTGTAAGGCGGCTGCTCTACCGCTGAGCTATCCGCCCAAAACTCGAGAAGCGAACCTCTCGAGCGTTTGGGTTACTTGACTTCGACGACGGCACCAGCGTCTTCGAGTTGCTTCTTGAACTTGGCTGCGTCGTCCTTGCCAATACCTTCTTTGATGTTTCCACCATTTTCGGTCAGGGCTTTGGCTTCGGCAAGACCCAAACCAGTGATGGCACGGACTTCTTTAATCACGGCGATCTTCTTGGCTGCGTCAACGCTCTTCAAGACAACGTCGAATTCAGTCTTTTCTTCGACCACTTCGGCTGGACCTGCGGCGGCTGGACCTGCGGCGACCATTGCGGTCACGCCCCATGAGTCTTTGAGGTCATCAATCAAGGCTTTTAACTCGAGAACGGTTGCGCCCGAGAGTTGTTCTTTGATGCTTGCAATATCTAATGCCATATTATTTTCCTACCTTTTGAATTAAGCGCTTGCGCCTTCGTCTTTAGCGACTTTTGCTTCCAAGATGCCAACAAACTCCGAGAGTTTGCTCGAGAGAACGCCAACCACTTGGGCGCGTAACTCATCTTTGCTTGGCATATTGGAAAGGGCTTCGAGTTTCTTCGCATCCAGCATTTCGCCGTCCAGTACGCCACCTTTTGCTTGTGGGATACCTTTGTCGTTCTTCTTAGCGAATTCCGCAAGTTTTTTGACGGGAGTGACCGCGTCTTCGCCAACCAGCACCAGAGCGCTTGGACCATGAAAAACATCGCGCATTTCAAAACCAAGTTCTGAAACGGCTTTGTGAATCAAAGTGTTTTTGGCAACCAGAATACTCGCACCGATGCCGCGTAAATCCTTACGCAGTGCAACGATTTGATTGCTGGGTAAACCTTGGTAATCCACCACATAGAAGCTCGACTGACCTTTGAGGGCAGCCTTCAGCGAGGCGAGTGTTTCAGTATTTCTAGGATTCGCCACGTTGCTTATCTCCTTACGTGTAGGTCAAACAAATAACCGCGTTTGACAACTTGTAACTCTAAAACGCGGCTTTCACTTAAGTTTAAGTTTGGCACGCATCTCGGTGGGATCATTAAGCTGGGCAGCCCCCACTGTCTCCAATGCCCGCAAGCCCGAAGGCTTGGGTCTCGAGGTTTCTCGAGCAAGCTGCTTTTTGAGGGCAGCCGTGAGAGGTTAGCAAAGAAAGTTCGATTTGTAAAGGGACGAGAAGGGCAGGGGAAAGAGGAAAGTTTTTGAGGGAAATGTTGCTCGAATAATCTCAAAAGTCATTGCCATTCGTAGACTCGAGCGATGGTATTCATGGCTTCCTCGAGTATGGGAAATCCTGCGTTTGAGTTGAGCATTAGGATTGCGCCTTTGTCTTGGTACAAGCGAATTTGGGCAACAAAGCCTTCGTTCCAGCCATTGTGCAAAAACATGATGCCATTTTTGCGTTCGCAGACAAAGCCCAAACCCATAAAGGATTGGCTGTCTTTTAGTTCGGGCGATTGTGGACTGAGCATCTTCTCGAGGCTCGAGCGGCTGAGAAACGTGTCTTTCAGGAGCGCCAAGCCAAATTTTGCCAAATCAGTGGGGGTTGTCCAAAGTCCAGCCGCCGCCATTTCTGGGTATAGATGGTAACTTCCCTCGAGTGGCTGGTTTTGCTGTGGATGAGCCGTGGCAAAGCCATCTCGAGGGTACAAAAACGAGCTTCGGGTCATACCAAGTGGCTCGAGCAGAAGTTCAGACATGATCTGGGCAAATTGCTTTTTACAAACATCCTCGAGAATCAGTTGTAGCAAGGTATAGCCTCCGCCTGAATAGCTCATTTGGCTGGCTGGGGGATGCTCGAGTTTCAGGGCTTCGGAGTTGGCTGGGGCTTCGCCGTTCAGGATTTGCGGCACGGTGGGCAGCACTGCGCCATTTGGATAACCATCATAACCATGGACATTGAGACCAGAAGTGTGGCTGAGCAGATGCCTGAGCGTGATTTTTTCTTGCCAAGGCGCACGCCACGACAACAGATACTCTCGAGTATCCGCTTCTAAATCAAGGAGTCCCTGCTCAACCAATTTCAGCACCGCCACGGCAGTCACAGGTTTACTGATCGAAGCAGCTTGAAATAAGGTCTGAGGTGTGACCGCTTCGCCTGAACTCGAGTTGGCTAGTCCGAACGCCTCGACCCACTCGAGTTGATTGTTTTGAATCACCGCGAGGCTTGCTCCGGGCGTGTGATAAAACCTCATTCGCTCGAGCAGGGTTTGTGGGTAAAACGTGTCAGGGAAAAAGTTTTCCTTGACTTTCCAAGCAGCCCAATCATCCATGCTTACATGATAGCTTTTTTTCGAGCAGCTAAACACAAACCGCGTTTGAGCCACCACTGACGGGTGCCACTCCAAGCCAAGTAGATTGCGCCAAGTGCCACCAAAAACATCATCAGGCGCGTCACCCATCCGCCCCACGTTCCAGCGTGAACCCCCATGTACAAACTGCTGTCCACAGCTCGAGCCAATAAGCCCCAAGTGCGGGTGTCGCGCACGGTGACAATCGCACCACTGTTCTCGGAAATGCTCAGCTCGAGATCGCCCTGGTACTTGCCTGTGTCACGGCTTGTGTCATTGACTGTGCTTAATCGCACGATGTTGAGCGAACCAAGTTTGACCCGCACAGCTCGAGCGCCGGCTTCAAAGTTCTCGGCGATTTTCACTTGGGCATCTAAGTCGGCAGGTTGACCACTGGCAAAAGAAAATTTACGCACAGGATCAGGCGCTCGAGGAAACGAGACGGCATCCATCCATTCATGGGCTTGCTTGTACACCGCTGAGGGTAAGATGATACTGATCGAAGCAATCAGTGGCACAAGCACAACAATCCCAATCAATTTATGGCTATCATAATTCCAAACAAACGCATTTTTGCGGCGCAATTGAAAGGCATTTTTCCACGCCGTCAGCTTAGGAAACCACAGCACCAAACCCGTCAGCAACAAAAACAAGAACACCATGCCAACCATACCGACTGCCGTATTGCCATAATTGCTTTGCGGTTGAGGCGCGTTGGCATTGATTAAAAAACGCTTATGGAACGCCAGCAGCAGATCAAATAAACTCGAGTTCTCGGCTTGAAAACCATTGATTTTGCCAGAGTTTGGGTCAATAAAAACCTTACCATCTGATTCATCCGATTTGGCAATCACAGCCGCTCGAATTGCACCTTTGGTCATGGTTGGTAACTCGAGGGCATCCACTTCGTAATTCGGGTACACGGATTTGATCGTCTCGAGAATTTTTGTTAAAGGCACAGGCTGCCCGCTCGAGACTTTGTAAAGATTGGAGTACAAGAGTGGCTCGAGTTCGGGGCGGAACATCAGCAGCGAACCCGTGAAAACCAAGACCACAATCCCAAGCCCAACGATCAGCGAAACCCATAAGTGGACGAACTGCACCCAAGCTCGAGGTTTGAAGAACTTTTTTAACATGGTTTAGTATACTAAAATAATGCGTCAAAAACAGTATTTTGGAAGTAATTCCACGTATTTAAGCCAAATTAAATCAAAAACAAAAGTCGGAGTTCTGTGCTATCCTGACTGACCAAAAGGAAAACCATGAACCCCCAAATCCTTGTTAGCACAAGTCTTTTACTGATCGGAATTGCCATTGCTGCCAACACGATTGTGGATTTATCACAAGTAAAAAACGTCACTGCTGCACAAAAAATAAACGCCACCATACAAATTCTTGGACAACCCAAAATTAAGTACTCAGACGGCGCGTACAGAATCATTGCTGGACGACTCGAATGGGCAATTTACAAAAACAGCAATATTACCTTTGCAGAACTAAGAAAAATTGACCTCGAGGATCACCAACCAAAAAAAATGATCGAAGACAAACCCAACTTTGTCATGTACGAATCAAGTTTAATGGGTATTGGCATAAACTTCTTGTACTACACAAAAATTGGAGGTGGTGTGTTCTGCACCACCTCCACTTCGTACACCACACTAACCGAGGCTCGTGCCATGGTTAAAGCGTGCAAGACGATAGCCGCTAAAAAATAAAGCAGGGCGAAGCGTGCTTCGCCCCTACAATTTAAGCGAATTGCGCTAGAACTTTTTGTAACCTTTCCAACTGCATTCCAAAATCCTCAATCCGCCTTCGTTCCTCGAGCAGCACATCTTCAGGGGCGTTTTTAACAAAATTCTCGTTGCTAAGTTTGCCTTTGGCTTGCTGCACTTGCTTTTCGAGTTCAACCACTTTTTTCTTGCCTCGAGCCACATATTCGGATGTGTCTATCAGCCCCTCGAGTGCTAGTAAAACCTCGAGTCCGGGTGCTACCGAGTTAATCACTTTACCCGTAACGCTGCCCAGTTCGGCTTTTGAAAGCCCTGTAAACGTCTCGAGGTTTTTGCTGACCGCATCGGCATTGATGCCATCCACAGTAACTGTGAGAACTTGCATCGGTGGAATCATCAATTCATTTCGTAAGACCCGCACGGCGGTAATCGCATTTTTGACTTTCTCGAATTCCTCGAGAGAAGCGTTGTCCACCGCAAATTCATCAGCTCGAGGGAATGGTTCAAAAGCAAGTTGCTGATGCTTGGGGTTCAGTGCCGCATAAATTTCTGAGGTAATAAACGGCATAAAAGGATGCAGCAACTTCAAAATCGCCTCGAGAACCCGCTTGATGGTGGCTTGGGTCAACGGATTTTTATTTTTCAGGGCTGGCTTCGCAGCTTCGATGTACCAATCGCAGAAATCATCCCAAGTGAAACTGTAAACCGTGCGAATCGCAGCGCCAAGATCATAAGCCTCGAGTTGTTCAATGGTAGTTTTTATGGTCTCAGACAACCTTGAGATAATCCAAGAATCCGCCAGCGTCACATCAAACCGCGCCACCTCGAGGGTATCCAGCATCATCCCAGATTCAGAATGCCCCGTCTCGAGGTTCATCATTGCAAAACGCGAAGCATTCCAGAGTTTATTGGCAAAATTCCGACCCATTTCGTAACGGCGTTCATCGTGTTTGATGTCCTGCCCGCCCGTGCTGAGGTACGCCCATGCAAAACGACAAGCATCCGCACCGTATTTGTCCATCAACTCGAGGGGGTCAATACCATTGTTCTTGGATTTGGACATTTTTTGCCCCTTGGCATCCAAGTACAAACCATGCAGCATTACCGTGTGGAATGGAGCTTGACCCGTAAATTCAAAGCCCGACATTTGCATTCGCGCCACCCAGAAAAAGAGGATGTCGTAACCCGTGACCAGCACATCGTTGGGGTAGAACTTGGCTAAGTCCTCGGTTTGGTCGGGGTAGCCCATCGTCGAAAAATTCCACAAAGCACTGGAGAACCACGTATCAAAGACATCAGGGTCTCGAGTCAGGTTTAAGTCCTTATACCGAGGGTCTTGGTCACAATCAAGGTCAGGGTTCTCGAGGTCTGGCACAAAAATATTGCCTTCCGCATCGTACCAAGCTGGAATTTGATGCCCCCACCAGAGTTGCCGCCCAATCGCCCATTCACGGATGTTCTCGAGCCAGTCTTTGTTGACTTTGGTGTAACGCTCAGGCACTATTTTTATTCTGCCATCCTCGAGCGCTTCCAGCACTTGTTTAGCAGGCTTCTCCATCCTGCACCACCATTGGGTCATGACCATTGGCTCAATTGGTTCTTTGGTGCGCTCGGAGATGCCTATGCTGACCTTATAATCCTTCGCCTCGAGCAGTGCGCTCGTTGCCTCGAGCGCCTTGACCACGGCTTTACGGGCAGCGAAGCGCTCCATGCCACGGAATTCTTCTGGCACGAGATCAGACACCATATTGGCGAATTTATCAATCACACTTGGGGTAGCGAGGTTATGACGCAAACCAATCTCAAAATCAGTCGGGTCATGAGCAGGGGTGATTTTCAGGCAGCCCGTGCCAAAATCCATTTCAACACTCGAGTCAGCAATAATTGGAATCAGGCGATCCGTCAATGGAATTCGGACGTTTTTGCCCACCAAAGCCGTAAAACGCGCATCATCAGGGTGAACCGCCACGGCTTGATCGGCGAAAATCGTTTCAGGGCGCACGGTTGCCACGTTCATTGCGCCGCTCCCATCCTCGAGTTGATACGCCAAAGTGTACATCTTGCCTTGGCGCTCCTCGCGGTCAACCTCGAGATCAGACAAAACCGTTTGGGCTTTAACATCCCAATTGACGATTTTTTCGCCACGGTACGCCATGCCACGATGGTAATACTCAACAAAAGTACGACGGACGGCTCGAGACAAACCAGCATCCATGGTAAAACGTTCCCTTGACCAATCGGCACTCACACCAAGGCGGGTCAGTTGACGGAGGATGCTACCGCCGTTTTTTTCTTTGAACGCCCAGACTCGCTCGAGGAATTTTTCACGCCCGAGGTCGGATTTATGCAGACCCTCGAGTGCCAATTCTTTTTCGACCAGCACTTGGGTGCTGATACCCGCGTGATCCGTGCCGGGCAAATACAATGCCTCGAAACCCGACATGCGCTTAAAGCGGGTCAGGACATCAATGATTGTGTTATCCAAAGCATGACCAAGGTGAAGGCTACCCGTCACATTTGGCGGCGGGATGACAATCGTAAAAGCGGGTTTGCTCGAGGTTGCATCGGCACGGAACGTACCAGATTTAGCCCAGAGTTCAGCCCAAGTGGGTTCGACAGCCGATGGTTCGTATTTGGTGGGTAATTCATTCATGACGACCTCTTTCATATTCGTTAATATTTGCAACAGCACACCAATGATGTGAATTTGTTGAATCGTAAAAGTGCATTTTCAAAAACCATAAAATCTCTTCTTCAGATATAAACGGAAAATCTTCATGCGGATAATTCCCATAAGGCTTGTGAACATGGGTTTTGTGATAATTCAAAGATTGGATTTTAGAGACATCTCTTTCAATTTTACCAAACTCAAGAAAGTCTTCTGAACGTGCAAAGTACACATTCCAATTACCCCAAGAAATTTTTGCAAATTCAATTAAAAAATCTACAAAAATAGGATTCAACTCATCATTCAGAAGATTGAAGAAATAATTTATTTTATTTCTAAGTTCAAAATATTTTTTCTTTTCATCTTCTGTTGTATCTACTCTAAATACAGGAAATCCACATCCATTATTGTAAAAAATTATATTTCTTTGAATTTCATCTATCAACATCGCACCATCGCAACCTGACTCCAATTGGCATTCTGGTTCATTTCTTCTTCGCATCATATTTTCGGAATACTCTTTTCCTTGAATAATATACTCCCAAATGGAACATCCACCCCAACGCGCACTCCAGAATATGTTCTCTCTTTCCGAAATAAAAGCTCCGTTAGCGCGTTCAGCCATATTTTTTCAGTTCCTTTCTAATCTCTTCTCGAGGCTCGTTTCTTTGGGGCTTTGGCTGGTTGGGCAGCACATCAAATCAATTCCACATCATAAAGCTCAAAGAAACCATCATCAGAAACCAAAGTGGCATTTTCTACCACCGCTTGAGCAATCAGCATTTGGTCAAAAGGGTCTTTGTGATGCAAAGGCAAGGGTTGAAGAATATCCAAGTGCTTGGAGTTAATCTCGAGAATTTGAAAATCAAGGTTTTTAAGATGCTGCTCGAGTTGCCTTAAACCCATACCAAAAGGAAGATTCAGCTTTCCCAATCCAGCTTTGATGCTCATTGCCCACAAACTAACCATACTGACCAGCACTTCGTTCTCTGCTGCTTCAATCAGCTCAGAGTGGTTTAATTTGCACTTTGGGCTTTCCTCGAGATGCCAAATCAGAATATGAGTATCCAGTAAAATCCTCATTCCATGTACTCCTTGAATTCCTCGAGCGGCGCATTAAAATCATCGCTCATTTTCCAACCTTTTAAGCTGCCCAACGCACCTCGGGTTTTTTTCTTGGTCGCTGTGATTTCAAAAGCCTGATTTTCTATGGTGACAACAATTTTTTCGCCTTCTACCGCTTTGAGAATCAGGGCTTCTAGGTTCTGTTGGGCTTCGGTAATACTGACAGTCATGGGTTTCTCCTTTCTCGAGCATATTGGTTGGGCAAAGTGTTATGGGTTCAAATGCTTCTCGAGTTCATTCACAAAACGTTGAAAATATGACAGGTTCATCAGCAATTTAGGATTGGTCGTCTCGAGTAATTCAAAAGAAATCCCACCTTTTTTGTACTGCTTCTTCTGGCAATCTTTGGTTGCTTGTTCTAGGGAAGCAAAAAGCACTTTGCGGCTTCTCATCTCGAGGTCAGTTGATGCGGGTAAAGCATTTTCATTGAAT
>JAAFJQ010000087.1 GCA_013298185.1 Deinococcales bacterium | reverse complement strand
GCTTGAAGCGATGGCGGTTGGAAAAAATGTGGCGGTCTTGCCACTCGAGACTGAACTCAGTTCATTTGAATTGGCGGATTTACTCCATGTTTCCCGTCCATATGCCATTGGATTACTCGAGAAAGGTTTAATTCCATTTCGTTCAGTTGGGGTGCATCGGCGAATTCGTTTGGATGATGCTTTGCGCTATAAAGCCGAACAACGTCAACGCAGTTTAGAAGCAATGGCTGCTCTACAAGCCGAGAATGAAGCTCTTGGTCTGCAATGAACTTGGATAAAATTGTTGCTGTTTTGGATGCCAATGTGCTGTACCCAACAACATTGCGGGATTTACTAATCTGGTTGGCTGTAAATGAAACATTTGATGCACATTGGACAGATGAAATCACTCGAGAATGGGTTGGAAACTTACTCGAGGATCGCGCCGACATCAGCGCCACTCGACTCGAGCGAACTTTAATGCTGATGGAAAATGCTTTGCCAGATGCGAAAATCATTCAATATGAACAGCATATTCAAGGGCTGGACTTACCCGATAAAAATGATTGCCACGTTCTCGCCGCAGCCATTGAAATCAATGCCAATGTCATTGTGACTCAGAACTTGCGTGACTTTCCTTCGGCTGTTCTCGAGCCACATGGTGTTGTTGCACTCAACCCTGATGATTTTGTCTGTCTACTTAAAGATTTGAATTCACCTGCTGTTTTGAAAGCAATTTCTGGACAACGTGCCAATTTTAAGAATCCACCGCTGAAATTAGACGAATACCTTGAACGGCTCTCGAGTCAAGGGTTGCCGAAATTTGTTTTGTGGCTAGGCTCAATTGACCTATTTTAACATAACTTATTGACAGATAAAAACTTTTAGTGTAACTTAACTTCGACCAAGGAGGTCTTATGCTTGAATGGGGCGGAGATGCAGTCATGACTATCGAAGAAGTCGCAGCCTTCCTCAAAATCTCAGAAACCACGGCGTATCAATTGGTGCGAAGCGGCGAGATTCGCGGACGCAAAGTCGGGCGTGAATGGCGGTTCTTAAAAAGCGAAGTCGTGGATTGGCTCAAAAAAGGCGGAGAAAGCAGCAGCACTGGCGTTCTGCTCGATGAAATCAACGGCGGTGAGTACAAAGTCGAAGATGGTAAAGAAATGGTGGCATTGTGGTTGCCACTGTCTCGAGAAGAAAAAGCCAAAACCCTGAAAACGGCTGCGACCAAGAAAACCTCGGTCACAGATGCAGTGATGAATTTTCTACGCGATTGGTTCTAACACAAGACCATCGTAAATTTGGTCTAAAGACAGGGTTGCCCCAATGCACGGAATGTCAATTTCGCCTGTGTCCTCAAGGGTTTCAACCACCCACAGATCTTTTTGGCGTTTATAAACCACAACCAATTTGGTGTGCTGCTCAACCAGAACATAGCGTTCCACACTTGGGATTCGAGTGTACTCACTGAGTTTTTTGTGACTGTCCGTATCAGCGGTACTGGCGGAAATCACCTCGAGCAGAAAACAAGGCATGTCCTCAAGCCGAGGGTCATTGTTATCGAGACAGTTAATCATGATGTCTGGATAGCGATAACGGCTGCTCGAGACACGAAGTTGAATCGTTTTGGTCTGAAAACGGCAACCTTTGGCTCTGGCAATTCGTGCTAAGGCAAGGGTGATGTTGAGAACAATTTCCTCGTGGCGTTTGCTTTCTCCTGCCATTGCATAGAGCTTGCCATCCACGTACTCATGGCGAATCTCAGAGCGTTGTTCTTGCTCGAGGTATTCTTCTACCGTTAGGTTCGCCAACAAGGTCATGGCAAAAGTGTAGCAGAATTTTTTTATAACCAGCCTTTTTCTCTGGCGATTCGCGCCGCCTCAACACGGTTGCCCGCGCCTAATTTGGAAATGGCTTCAGAAACATAATTTCGCACTGTCCCTTCAGATAAACCCATCTGCGAAGCAATTTCGCCGCTCGAGTGACCTTCGGCAGCCAAGCGCAGGGCTTGGCGTTCACGGTCAGAAAGTGGGTCAGCTTCACTCCACGCCTCGAGTGCAAGATTGGTATCTATGGCACGTCCACCAGCATGAACTTGCTCCACGGCTGCCGCCAATTGGCTGGCGGGTGTGTCCTTCAAAAAATACCCACTTGCTCCTGCCTCGAGCGCTCGGCGTAAAAAACCAGCTCGAGCAAAAGTCGTGACAATCAGCACTTTGCATTTGGGGAGTTTGGTTTTGATGGCACTGCACAGTTCTAAACCACTCATGCGCGGCATTTCAATATCGGTCATGACCACATCGGGCAAGAGTTTCTGGGCTGCCTCGAGGGCTTCGATGCCATCTTTGCATTGGGCAACCACTTCGATACGACCCTCGAGTTCCAAAAGCGCCGCCAGTGCGCCCAGCACAAGGGCTTGGTCTTCGGCAATAATCACTCGAATCATGCGAACTCCTGTTTTGGGCGGTTGGGCATTTGGATTTGAACACCTGTGCTGCCCTCCCAGCTTTGTACCTCGAGTTGACCACCAAGTTGAAAAATCCGTTCGCGCATTCCTCGAATGCCATTGCCTTCTTGGATGTGTCCGTTGCCATCATCCCAGATTTCAAAACGCAGCCCGTCGGCTTGTTGCTCGAGGGTGATCCAGCAGCGCTTGGCTTGGCTGTGACGCACAATGTTGGTGATGCTCTCACGCAAGCAAAAGGTCAGGGCTTGTTCGGTAGCCCACTCGAGTTGCACCGCATCCAGCAGAGGCTCAAAGTTGATGCCTTTGGTTTTCAGTGCCAAAGCCGCATTCTCGAGTTCGCCGTTTAAGCCCACATTGCGGTATCCACGCACGGCTTGGCGCACTTCTTGCAAGGATTCTCGGGCAATACGTTCGATTTCCCTGATTTCTTGGGTGGCTCGAGATGGGTTTTTCTCTGCCAGTTTAGAAGCCAGTTCGGACTTTAAGACAATCAGGCTGAGCGTGTGTCCAAGGAGGTCATGTAAATCCCGCGCAATTCGTTCGCGCTCGGCAATTTGGGCAACTCGAGCCACTTCTGCTCGGCTGCTTTGCAAAAGGCGTTGAGTCTCGAGTTCGCGGTAACTGGTGTGGTTACTGATGGCTGCAACTGCGCTAAAAATAACCATAGCAATGGGCAAAAAAACATCGGTTCGCACTCCGAGTATCAGTAGCATTGCAAAGACAAAACTGATACCTGTTGCCACAAGACTCGGTACAAAGCTACGCTGCGCTCCTGAAAAAGCAGCGGCGTAAATCAGTAAGCCCAAACCATTCCAACCAATCAGTGGAAACAACAACCCAAATGTGCAGTATGTCCAAACCATACCCACCATGCTTGGCAAGCGCAATACGTGTTGTGACTGAATCCAAGGACTCATAAAATACGCCCAGAAAAATACCCCAACAAACACCAGAATCAGTGTAAGACCGTATATGTATTCGATGACTTGGCGTGGTTTCTCAAAAATCCCAAGCACAGGATAAATCAAAAAACTCAGCCAGACCAGCGAGTAAAAACGGCGATTTGAACGCACATTTTCCATTCAAGTATCCTATCATTGCGCTTTTGCTAAAGCCTGTGGTTTAGCCAGAGCCTGCAATGTCAGGGCTGAAAAAATCACCACATCTTGTAAGAAATGAATCCACCACGCCCAAAACAACCCACCTGTCTCGAGCAGAGAAATACAAAGGATATACCCCAACACCCCTGCCATGATTGCTCCCACCAAGCCACTTGGTATTCCGCGCAAGTGCGGCAAACCAAACACAATACCCGAAATCAAAGCAATCAGGCTTGGCTCGAGTTGACCCTCGAGTGGAATCACCACTGTCAGGCGAAAAATAATTTCTTCGACCAAGGCATTGGAGATGCTAAACACCAAAATAAAAGGCAGCAATTTAGGCAAAAGATGACGCTGATCGGCATATTGGCGAAATCCCATGAACATAAAAACAGCTGTGAAAAGCGTCATAAAAAACGAAAGCGAAAGCCCCAATCCCAACCAAGACTCGCCTGCCCCAATCCCAAAAAGTCCGATACCACGGGTAGGTGCTGCCAACTGACCCAAGCTAAAAAAGTTCACAAATTGGCGTGGGAAGACCAACCAAGACAGCACAACCAATGCCAAAGCCAAGCTCAAAGCAGCAATCTGGTATTTACTTTGGGTATTGATAAAAACCAGAGGGTGAAATGTTCGCTTCCAGCGCTTTGTCCAGACAGGCAGAGCAAGCAAACAAGCAGTGGCAGGCAAGACCATCAACAGCACAAATAAAATCTCGAGCATCAGCAATCACCGATAATTTGCGCCTTCGTCGCGTTTATATGCCCACGCAGCAAAAAGCAAGAACAACAACGTAAAGCCAAGAATCCACCACAGATGTACCCAAGAATCGGTGGTGCGCGGGTCTACCACGGCTCGAGTAAACATCCCACTGTGATAGGCAGGCAAGTAAACCGCTATTTTTCGCACAATTTCAGGCATGGCTTCCAGTGGAATAAACAACCCCGAACCAAATGCCATTGGAAAGAAAATCAGGTTGGTGATTGGGCTTGCCGACTGCACCCCTCGAGCAAAATAGCCAATGCCAGCGCCAAGGGCAGCGAAAGGCAGCATGCCAAGCAGCGCCCGAAACATCATCTCGAGGTACTGGATTAAAGTAATTTTTGGCTGAACCGTCAGGTGTCCATAAATCAGTAGCATCACCAAAGCAATCATTGCCAGAATCAAAGTGGAAATCATTTTTGCCAGTAAGACCGAAAGCATCGGCATTGGCGTGACTCGTACCAGACGGTAAAAACCTTGTTGGCGTTCAAAGGCAATGTTGATGCCGATGTTAAACAGTACAGTTTGGATGGCGCTGTACGCCGCATACGAACCAAGCATATAGGCTGCCAAAGAAAATCCATTGATGCTTTGTCTGGCGTTGGGGATACCAAAAAAAGTCCAGAACATCAGTGGGAAAATCAGCGTCGGCACAAGCGAAGCAGGCGAGCGCATCCAGAGCAGAACCTCGCTTTTGAGGATGGCAAAAAATCCTGCGATTGGATTGGGTTGAATCGTGGTCGTCATAACAGAATGCTCCTTTGGGAATGTAAATCAATTGGTGGTCAGTTGGGCGAAGCGTGCTTCGCCCCTACGGGAAAAGCAAAAACCTGTGCTGCTCATGGTTGGGCGAGGCAAGCGACCCAAGCCCGACAGGTGCTGCTTTAGGGTCAAGAAGCCCCGCCCCTACGGTGAAAACCATGAAACCTTGTTGCTCACAGCTCATAGCCCTTTTGCTTGTTTTGTTATCTCTACAAACGCTTCCTCGAGACCAACCCCAACCACCTCGAGGTCACGAATTTGTGCGCCTGTGGCAAAAATCTGTTGCAGTGCGGTTTCAGGGCGCTGGCTGAGGAATTGAATACGCTGTCCTTCGGATTGCCATTGACTCGTTTCAGCCATAGGTTTTAGAACCCCAGACTCGAGAACAAACGAAACCCGTTTACCACCCGTATTGGCTTTGATTTGCTCAGGTGTGCCAGATGCGACCACGCGCCCACCGGCAATCACCACAATGCGCTGGGCGAGGGCATCGGCTTCCTCGAGATAATGTGTGGTCAGCAGAATGGTTTTGCCTTGTGCCACCAAGTCACGCACCGCTGCCCAGAAGACTTGACGGGCTTCGACATCCAGTGCTGCCGTGGGTTCATCCAAGAACAGCAAATCGGGATTCCCAATCAGTGCCAGAGCAAAACACAAGCGTTTGCGTTGCCCACCTGATAAACGGCTGGCGAGCTGAGTGGCTTCTTTGGTTAGACCAGATAACTCGAGGGCTTGGCTGACCGCAATTGGCTGGCTATACTGCTTGGCAAACAGTTCAAGCACCTCAACAGTTTTTAAGTGATTCGGTAACTCAGATTCTTGCAACATCGCCCCAACCCGAAGCCTTGACTTGGGTTCTCGAGGGTCAAGCCCGAAGATTTTCACTGTGCCAGAAGTGGTTTGGCGTAGTCCCAACATCAAAGAAATCGCCGTGCTTTTGCCTGCGCCGTTTGGTCCAAGCAGTGCCACGACTTCGCCTTGCTGGATGGATAAAGAAACCTGCTCGAGGGCTTTGACCTGCCCGAATGATTTACTGACATCTTTAAGTTCAACAGCTAACATATTGCCTCCGAATTTATTCTCGAGCAAACTTCCTAGGCTTGGCAGTGCAAGTCGTCAGATTTAGAGCATGACAAATGTCAATTTTAAATTTTCTATCTGGGATTTCCCGACGGTTTCCCTGTCTTCTTGAGTCCATGAGACTGTATCAATCAAATTTTTCTCGAGAAATCACTCAAACAACTGACATCTGAATTCCAAGCCAAAAGCGTATACTTAAAGCGATGCTCAAAGGTTTCCTCGATGCAGTTTTTAACCTCACCGACCCACGCCCAAATTACATCGGCGAACGCTGCCTGCTCGAGAAAAACGCAGTGGGTGGTTGCGATAAGTGCATGCAAGCCTGCCCGCATGAAGCCATTTCCCTTGGTTTTAAGCCAGAAATCTCTGAGGACTGCACAGGCTGCGGTCTGTGCGTCCAAGTCTGCCCAACGGCTGCCCTCGAGTACGACATCTTAAAGCCCTTAAGTAACCTCAAAGCCCAAGGCACGACCCACGCTCGAGCCGAGGCTGATGAGCGTGTGCCTTGCAGCCTCAAATGCAGCAAAGTCCCCGGTGATACCGCCACCATCGAATGCCTAGGTCGTGTCACCCCAGCCATGATTCTGGCTTCGAGCGCTTGGGGACAAGAACTGACCCTCCTGCGCGGCGATTGTGCCAACTGTAAAATTGGTGGAGCAACTGTGCCAGAGAGCTTAGACAGCGTGATTGCGATTGCTCGAGAATATAAAAAGCACCTCGAGCAACCAGAAATTGCGGTGCAAGTCTTGGAAGGCAACCTCGAGCAACCCCAAGCAATCCCTCAAGCCCCAGCTGTCTCGAGACGCGGTGCATTACAGGCTTTGGCGCGGAACACCCGTGAGAACTCGGTGCGCTTGATTCCTGAAAAGATCATTCCGGGTGTGGACACCAAAATCGAAGCGCCGCGCATCCCAGAAGAATGGGCTTGGCGTAAAAAAGCCCTGCGCCCCACGCCACAACCCGAAACGCTGCAATACTGGGTGATTCCCAGCATCAACGAAGACTGCATCTTCTGCCCTGTCTGCCAAAATGTCTGCCCAACCCAAGCCATTGTCCGCGAAAAAGAAATGGATGGAACTTGGAAAATCAACCTCGAGACAGCAGCTTGCACAGGCTGCAATGCCTGTGTCCTGAGCTGCCCACCAAGTGCCATGAAACTCGAGCCTGAAATTCCATTTGCCCAACTCGAGCAAGTGCTGCTGCTGCGTGAAGGGGATGGTTACAATTAACCTCGGTATTCTCGAGAGCAACTTGGGATTTACGGACATTGTCAAAAAATAACCTGTCACAGGGCGAACACAGAGGTTCGCCCCTACGAAAAACAGAACAAATCTTACGAATTCTCGAGAACAAACTTCTCAAAGCTCATAACCCATAGCTCATAGCCCAGATGAAATCCCTCCCCATATCTGTTACACTCTGCCCTCGGAAAGGGGCATGGTCGCGCTGATCGCAAGATTGGTGAGGAAAGTCCGGGCATCGCAGGGCAAGATGCCAGCTAACGGCTGGGCGGCGAGCGAACCACAGGGTAGTGACACGACTATTTTGCAGGCGTGAAGCCGACGGAAAGTGCAACAGAAAATAAACCGCCTCTCGAGGTAAGGTTGAAACGGTGGTGTAAGAGACCACCAGCACGGTTTGAAAAAATCGTGGCTCGGCAAACCCCATCTGATGCAAGGCTCGAATGCCACCAAGAGGAAACTCGAGACATGACCCGTGTCTTACGAGTGGCGAAGACAGCCGCTGGAGGTCAGTGGCGACACTGACTCGAGATAGATGACCATGACGTGCCGTAAGGCATAGGACAGAACCCGGCTTAAACCCTTTCCAATCCAGTTTTACTATCAGATTGATGACATTTTCTTGACATTGCACTCGAGTACAAATCAAATTATCTTGTCAATTTTGATTTGTACTGGTTACACTCTTCATAACCAATTCATTGCACACTCATAAGTGTGTAAATTTTTCTTGTAAGTCGCAAGAAATCTTGGTTTTTGGAATTTTGGAGGGCGCATGAAGCAATACGGTTTTATTTTTGGGCTACTCGGCATTGGACTACGGGCAGGTTGTCAACTGTATGGATTGCCACAAGTCGAAATGAACAAAGTGGCATTTCATTTTCATATGGAGGAATCATGAGATTTAAATTTGCAGTCATGGCGTTCCTTGGTTTAGCGCTCACTGCCTGCCCTACTGGTGATTCAACTGCACCAGTTGTGGCTATTAGCGCTCCGATCAATTCCACTCGAACTGGTAATATCAGTGCTACCATCACAGGAACAGCCTCCGACAATGTGGCTGTTGGTAAACTCGAGTACGTCATTGGTACAGCTGCCACAGTTGATGTGACAGCATCCTTGGTCAATGGGAATTATTCATTTCCTGTGACATTGGCTTTAGGCAGCAATACAATTAAAGTCATAGCCACAGACGCAGCCGCCAACAGTGCCAATGCTGAGGTGACTGTTATACTCGATTCGACTTTGCCTAGTGTGGTCATTACAGCACCAACCACTGGATTTCGTACTTTATCGAGCAGTTCACAAATTTCTGGCACTGCTTCTGATAATGGTTCAATAACAAAACTCGAGTACAGTATTGGCGCTGGCGCTGCTGTGGACATTACCGCGAATTTGGTATCAGGTAATTATAGTTTTAACGCTCCTCTAGCGGTGGGTCCAAATGTGGTGCAAGTTAAAGCCACCGATGATGTTGGCAATAGCAGTACTGCCACTGTCAATGTTCAACGCTTAGCGGGTACAGCTACAATTAAAGGCACATTGACGGATGAGCAAGTAGGGGCGGCTGTTGCTGGTAGTACGATTCAACTTTTTGATTCAGTTGGACTACTTGGTAGTGCTACCTCGAGTAGCACAGGAACTTTTGAATTTGCCAATATTCCAATGGGTGTGTATACCCTAAAAGCCCGTAAAGCTAAAATGGCAGGTTCGGATGTCGTGGGTTTAGTGGCGAACACGGGTACTACGGATATTCCAATGATTCAAAGACCTGCTTTTGACCCGAATGCCAGCACAACCCCTATCACCCTCGAGTTGACTGACACACAAGTCATACCTCAAGCCTTGAATGGTCAGACCTTTACCGATACCATTCCGTTTCGTATGAAATTGGCTGCCAACAGTGACCATAATGGAATCCTTGACATTATGTATTTGCAGTTGGGCAGAACCCCTGGCAGTGGTTACATTTCCAATAACACGACAACTGGGCGGTTTCTCTGGTCAGGTACAAATGGCTCTGATTCGGGAAACCAGTCTTTGAGTGGTAACAGTGTTGCTGGGTATGGTTTAGCTACAGGCGAGGCTGTTTCGCTTCATGCTGTGGCTTATGACTCAAATCATAATCGGGTGCATCGGATTATTCCGATTACTTTTATTTCTACCAACAGCAGGCTTAACAATACATTGGTGACTGCCCCAACAGGTGTGGCTGCCTTTGCGGTGACGCTGCAACAAAATTCGCCTTGGACAGCCCTGTACGGTGCAGGTAATGTGACCAACAAGAATTCGATTGTCAATGCACCGCAAACAAATGTAACTTCGATCAATGATGGGGCTGGCAACACTGTAGATATTGATCCAAATGCTGCCGCGTCTGGTAGCAATATGTATGTTGAAGTACGCTGGTGTTACACTGGTGCTGTTCTGCCATTTGCCTTTGATGTCATGCGTTCAAACGATGCAGGGGCAACCTACACCTTAGCTGGAACAGTTGGTGGGATAACTGCTGCAAATAGTGCGGGTTGTGCTACAGGTAGTCAATTTAGCCGTAATAACTTCTTTAGGGATAACTCTCCTGATTTGATGGTTGGCACAGAGTACACCTACAAAGTCGTGGCTCGAGCCGCCAATACTGTGGATAGTGCTGTGAGTACCACCACGCCGCTCGCACCATTTACTTCGCCGTTACGTGGACCTGCCAATGAAGCCACCAATGTTTCATTAACACCAACCTACCAAATTGATAACAGTGGGCAATTGGGCATTGGTGCAGATGGTGTTTTGTACCAAATTCTGTATTATGATTTGCTTAGTGGTAATGGACGGCGTATTTCAAATATCGATGTACGCCAAGGAACGGGTGGTAACGCCGTTCCAGTCGGACAAAACCTTGTTTTGATTGGCAATAGTGTTGCAACTGATACTGCTAATGTTTCGGGATTGGGTGTACTTAATCTCATCCCAATTACCAGCAATGTCATTCAGTTACCCCAAGCGGTGTTTGGTGTGGCTGCCTTACAAAGTATTCGTACTTACGAATGGCAACTCGAGCAATCGGTGGCTTATAAACTTCAGGGGACTCGAGTTTCAGCGTACAGTGCCTATGTTGTGCCATCAACCACGGCTGTGCCTGGTATTGGTTTAGCCCGTCAAGTCGCCGAAGTATTCCGTTTCACCACCGGTCGTTAAAGGAAGTCAAGCCTATGAATAAGAAAAATTATGCTTGGCTCACAGTGGCGTTTCTCGTCGCTTGCGGTCAACAAAACAACCCTCAAACTCAAACCCTTAACCCTGTTGTGCCAGCCATTATTGGAAGCGGCGATGACCGTCATTTTGAATCGCAAGTGGTGATCAATTACACCGATGAAACCAGTCTAAATACAGCGGTGCGTGCAATAAAAGGCACAGTGTTGGGTACACTGCCCGAAATTAAAGCTGCTCTGGTAAGTGTGAAAGGCAGTGCTATCAAAGCAACTGTGGTTGCTAAGAACGTAGCTGGTGTGGTCGCCCAACTGAATTATGCCAATGTAGACGCACCAAACCAAGATCCAACCTTAACCATTGGTCAAACCGATCTTCAAACGGCTGCCAGTAGCCCAGACCAATTCTTGGATGGTGTGAATAGCATCGCCCAATATGCTCTTGATCCTCGGCACTTAAATGCCAAAGTAGCATGGGATAAAGGCTTTGATGGAAATGGTGTTGTCGTTGCAATTGTAGACGATCCTTCGGATATTTCCAGTCCAGAACTGAATCCAACTTGGTCAGGACTTGCTTATGACCCCGCCACAGCCACCACGTACACCAACGCTACGGCTTGGCGTACTTTTGCGGCTGCACAAACAGGTAATTATCACGGAACGTACACTGCCAGTACTGTAGCGGCTGCTTTGGACGGTAAAGGTGTCGTTGGTATTGCTCCAAAAGCCAAAACCATGCCAATTGCCATTTTCAATAGTGGTTACGTTGGCGATTTTGCGGTGGCTCGAGGTGTGATCTGGGCAACCAACAATGGTGCAAAAGTTCAGAATCACTCGTGGGGCGGTGGCGGTGTAGGTCGGGTTGTTCTCAAAGATGCTTTTGATTACGCGCTTTCAAATGGCGTTTCGATGATTGTCAGTGCAGGCAATGATTACAAAGAAACTGTGAAAGTACCGGCTGGTCTGCCAGGTACGGTGGCTTCAGGCGCAGCCAAAGGAGACCGCAATCGCCTTAACTTTAGCAATACAGGTCGTCATATCTCGAGTGTTGCACCAGGCTTTAATGTCTTGTTGTCCTCACCAACTTGGGCGAATACATTTACTTCGCAGTACGGCACGACTGCTGCTCCAACCTTAGGAAATAATCCTGGTCAGGCGTATGGTTTGATTTCTGGTACGAGCTTCAGTGGTCCGTACACCGCAGGTATCGCTGCAATGATTCTTGGTAAATGCCCGAATGCCACACCCTACCAAGTGCGCCGAGTCATGGAAGAAACCGCTGATGCGACAGTTGGCACAAACGCCAGTGGTTTTGATAAGGACACTGGTTGGGGACACCTGAATGCAGGAGCAGTTGCCAATCGCTTAAGTACCTGTGCTAATTTACCAGCCAAAGGTAGCGTCGCCAAAGTCGAAGTTCAATACTACACAGGTGCTGCTCCAGCCACTGGTTTACTGGCGAATGTTATTCTGCGCGAAAAAGGGCTTATTGAAAGCGCAAGCAACGACCCAAGTCAAATTTACGAAGCCAATGTTGACTCGGATGGTGTTGCATCGTTCTATGAAATTAAACCAGGCGCTTACGATATTTATGTGGCAGGTCCAGATATTACAGTCACTGGTGATTTGCCAAGTGGTCGTGGGGTTCTGGTCGGTTCAATGACCACCACTGTAGGCTCGAGCCATGCCACACCTGACACCAAACGGGTTTTACTCACAGGTACACCTGTTAATCTAAATCCAACTGACCCTTATGAACCCAACGATACATTTGCACAATCGGATAGCAATTCTGCTACCGCATTGACTTTGAACACCGCAGGAGTGACTGGTCAGACCGCCTATATTTTTGGTAAACCACGAGATTTTGATGTTTACCGTTTCACGGCTGCTGCCAATGACAAGGTACAAATTCAAGTCAATGCTCAAAGTAGCATCGGAGGCGCTCTGGATTCCTTTGTTACGTTGTACGATTCAGCAGGTACGGTTATTGCATCGAATGACGATAATGGTAGTTTAACTGATTCGTTCATCAATACAACTACCCTTGCGACAGCGGGAATGTATTACATTGAAGTAACCAGTTACGATATTGATGCTGGTGGAACAGATGATTCTCCCTTCAACAAGTATCAACTAAAATTGACTAAAATTCCTTAATCCCAGCAACAAAGAACCCCCTCGAGTCTCGAGGGGGTTTGTTTTTTTGGTGGGTTTACATGTTTTCGATTAAAGCCGTGCCGAACTCGGAGCATTTGAGCAAAGTTGCTCCATCCATGAGGCGGTGGAAGTCATAGGTCACGCGCTTTTGGTCAATGGTTTTCTTTAAGCTCGAGACAATCAGGTCAGCCGCTTCGGTCCAACCAAAGAACCTGAACATCATTTCGCCCGACAAAATCACGCTCGAGGGATTGACTTTGTCTTGTCCTGCGTATTTGGGGGCTGTGCCGTGCGTGGCTTCAAAAACCGCATGTCCAGTCATGTAATTGATGTTCGCACCGGGCGCAATGCCAATCCCACCCACTTGGGCTGCCAAGGCATCGGACAAGTAATCACCGTTGAGGTTCAGCGTGGCGACCACATCGTACTCGGCGGGGCGCAAGAGGATTTGTTGCAAGAAGGCATCGGCAATCGAATCTTTGACCAGAATTTTACCTGACTTCAGGGCAGCATCTTGTTCGGCATTGGCGGCAGATTCGCCACTGGCAGCTTTGGTTTTTTCCCACTGATTCCAAGTGTAGAATTTATCGCCAAATTCGCGTTCGGCAAGTTCATAACCCCAGTTCTTAAACGAGCCTTCGGTGAATTTCATGATGTTGCCCTTGTGAACCAAAGTCACGTTCTTGCGCTTGTTGGCAATCGCGTACTCGAGGGCGGCGCGGACAAGGCGCTCGGTGCCTTCTTTGGAAACTGGCTTAATGCCGAGGCTCGAGGAGTCTGGGAAACGAATGTTTTTAACGTTCATTTCGGTCTGCAAGAACTCGAGCAGCTTTTTGACTTCGGGTGTACCAGCTTGGAATTCGATGCCAGCATAAATATCTTCGGTGTTCTCGCGGAAAATCACCATGTCCACCAGTTCGGGTTGCTTGACTGGGCTGGGAACGCCATCGAAATACTGCACTGGACGCAAGCAAGCGTATAAATCTAAAATCTGACGCAGTGCCACATTGATGCTGCGGATGCCACCACCAACAGGCGTGGTCAGTGGTCCTTTGATACCAACCAAGTATTCTCGAATCGCATCGTTGGTTTCTTCGGGCAACCAAATCACTTGTCCGTACACATCGTTGGCTTTGTCACCAGCAAACACTTCCATCCAAGCGATTTTCTTTTTGCCGCCGTAGGCTTTTTCCACGGCTGCATCCAGCACCCGCACCGAAGCTGCCCAAATGTCTGCGCCTGTGCCGTCGCCTTCGATAAATGGAACGATTGGATTGTTGGGAACGTTGAGAACACCGTTCTGCATGGTGATTTTTTCGCCATCTGGGATAACAATTTTCTTGAATGCCATGATTTTTCTCCTTGAGCCATTTAGAATATCACCCCGCACAACTCGAGAATGGAGACTCGAGGAGTGACAGTTTTTTAACCTCGCAGAATGTATAAACTCGAGATTCGAGAATTGATAGGTACAAAGAGCAATGTTTTGTGCTTGACTTGGAGTGGACTCAAAGTAGTAAGGTTCAAGAGTGATTGTCTTGAGCATTCAAGAAACCGCCAAGGAAACCGGACTGAGTCCTGATACCTTGCGTTACTATGAACGCATTGGCTTACTCACACCCAACCGCGATGCCTCGAGTCGTCATCGGCGGTACAACGAAGCCGACCTTGCCTCGATTCGATTCTTGAATCATCTGCGTTCAACAGGTATGCCCCTGCTCGAGATTCGAGCTTACTTGGATTTGCACCTCCAAGGCGATCAGACCATCCCCAAACAAATTGCGATGCTCAAAACCCATTCTAGACTCATCAAACAGCAAATTACTGGGTTACAATTTAATTTAAAAGCCATTCAACAAAAAATTGCCCTTCACAAGCAGCACGTCACCAAACCAGCCACGTAAACCAACACTTAGCAAGGAGTTTTCATGCCTATTCAATCCAAGTTCGGTTATCGTTCAACTGCCCTCGAGGTGATTGCAGGTCATGATCTGCATGGTCAAACAGCTCTGGTGACCGGTGCAAGTTCTGGTCTTGGTGTCGAAACCTGCAAAGCCTTGCTGCAAGCTGGCGCAGAAGTGATTATGGCAGTGCGCGACACCAAAAAAGGTGAAGCGGTAGCAAGCCAACTTCGTCAAGAAACCAAGAATCCTGCGGTGCATATCCTCGAGCTAGACTTGTCCTCTTTGGCTTCGGTGCGTTTGGCTGCCGAAGAAGCCCTTGCGGGTTGGTCAAAACTGCACATCCTGATCAACAATGCTGGGGTGATGGCAACTCCGTTTTCGCACACTGCTGACGGTTTTGAAATGCAGTTTGGCACGAATCACCTTGGGCATTACCTGTTATCAAAGTTGCTGCACCCTGCGCTATTGGCAGCCGCACCTGCTCGAGTGGTGGTGGTCAGTTCGATTGCACATCGGCGTTCGGACATTCACTTTGAGGACTTGAATTA
>JAAFJQ010000086.1 GCA_013298185.1 Deinococcales bacterium | reverse complement strand
CAGCGGCTAAGGCTCGAGTCCAGATTTCAAAGGTGCGTTCGTCCATGCGGTCTTGTTCGCTCAACAACACCAGCAGCATTGCACCAGCAATCCAAAGGTAGGCAAATTGTTGGCTAATGGCAAAACCAATCACTGCTGCAACGGTGGTGAATAACACCACTTTGGGTGAAGCCAGTCGGTCATTGAGGTTACGCGCATCCACATTGACATCCCAAGTGCTTTTACCATCACTCGAGCGTCGAATAAAGCGCCTTGCCAAAGCAGTAGGGGAGACCACCAACAACACTGAAGGTAAAGTAATGGTTCGCAACAAGAAGAAGATCACAAGGTAGAAATTGACGCAAAACAGCAGTAAGCCCTGTAAGAAATTCATGCTTCTCCCTCGAGAAAAATCTCTTCGATTTTTAAGCCAAATAACTTGGCAATTTTGAATGCCAACGGCAGGCTTGGGTCGTATTTGCCTGTCTCGAGTGCATTGATGGTTTGACGGCTGACCCCGAGTGTATCGGCAAGTTCAGCTTGCGAGATGCGCCGAATGGCTCGCAACTCACGGATTCGATTTTCCATGTTTCACCCCGTTTGCGCCCAAGCTCGAGCGGCTGCAATTCGCTTTTCGATGCTTGGGTGGTCGTGAAGCCAAATTTCAACCCATTCTGGTGGATTTGGATCGGATAAATTGTCTTTGGCAAGCGCCCGAAACGCCCGTTCAAAGGCTGGGAAATTCTTGGTTTGCTGCATCGCGTAGCGGTCAGCCGCGTACTCGGCACGGCGAATCATGGCGTTGCGGGCTAAACCCGTGATTTCTGACAGCACCGTGAACACCAGCAGCAAAATTGGCAAAGCAGCAATATCGGTTGCACCGCGAATTCCGCCCATGCCGCTTAAAGCATTCATCGCAAAATAGGATGCGGCAATCATCAGGGCAAAACTGAACCAAGCAAAAATCATGCTCTTTTGGATGTCCTTGTGAACGCGGTGTCCAAGTTCGTGTGCCAACACCACTTCAATGCCTTCGGTGTCTATGCTTTCCATCAGCGTGTCTGAAATCAGCACTTCCGAACCCAAGCCGTCTGGGACAAGTGCCGCGTTACCTTGTTTGATTTTTTCGCCAAAGACCCATTTGGAGACTTTAGAAAGTTTCTGCCCAGCCTTACTAAACAACACCTGTATTCGAGCCTCGAGTTCTGGATTCTCGAGCGGGGCGCTCTTAAAGCGCATCCGAGCCAGTTTGGGGCTAAGGAAAAGCATCACCGCGAAAAAGACAGTAATGCCTGCCAGAGACACTGGAAACCACAGGTCTGGAAAAGCACGAAAGGCACTGAATAAGCCCACAAACAAAATGGTACTGACAACCAGCCCCACTGCCATTTGTTTTAAGTCATCGAGCAACCAACCCATAAAATCTTGCTTCAACATCTCATCGCGTTTTTCTCGAGTAAAACCGTAGTACACACTGATCGGAAAAGTAATCAGGCTGCTTACAACCGAAAAAACAATCACAAACAAGGTCATGCTAAGCAGCGTATCCCCACCACCAAGGGCATCGCGCAGAGCGCTGGACGCACCAAGCGGCACAAAAATGATGAAGGTAACAAGAGTTAAACCCAAACTCCACAGATTAGAATGCACTTTCTCGAGTTCGCGGCGTTGGGCGGTTTTTAGGGTTTCACCTTCAAGGATGGCTTGGCTCATGGCTTTATTGTACCTTCTCGAGAATGGTGGCGATGTCACCCTGCCATAAAATGCTGGCAGTGTACGGCTTAAAGCCCATCTGATGGTTGATTTTCAGCATTGCAGCGTTGGAATCGGCGTTACCCGTGCGGATGACCCTGGCTTCTGGGTTGACCTCGAGCAAACGCTGAATGTTGGCGGCTTTTAGCCAACGCCCTAGCCCATGATTGCGATGATCGGGTAGCACACCCGTGCCGCCTTGGGAAACAATACTGGCTCGAGAAACCCGCCATGAAAGTTCGTTTAAGCCGACCAGCTCACCGCTTTGATGGCGCACCACAGCTGTCAGTGCATCAATGTTACCGGCTTTTCGCATGGTTTCTTGTTGGCGAATCAGTTCTGGGGTGACATGAAAATCTTCAATCTCGAGGTCATCCTTTGGGGCAGTATTCATAACTTGACTGAGCTTAGCGTATGCCACCAAATCGGCTTCGGGAATCTCACCGTGCCAAATCTCTAAGCTGTAATCAGAAGTGCTTGGGGTTGTCCATGTTTGGATTAAGCCATCTGGTAATTCCTCGAGTTTAAGCTGATTGACATGATTTTCCAGTCCTCTGGTAAAGCCGTAACGCTCGAGAAAAAATTGTCCTGCGGCGACACGGTCAGTGCTGCTCGCCATCATCAGAGTGCGCCCAAGGCTCTGAGCGTGTTGTGCAGCCAAGCGCAGCAGCTTGGTGCCAAGTCCTTGGCGGCGCAAGTGCGGCTCGATCACCAAATCAAGTTCGACCAGATGCTGGTTGGTGTCCATGTTCAGCACTTGTAACATCGCATGAGCGCCAACCCCGTTTTGGTCAGACACACTCCAATTCTCGAGGTCAATGATTGGTGGTAAGTGCGCCAATTGTGCCACCATGTCTTCAGGGTTAGCGGGTGGGTCATCGGGATGTGTTTCTAAGCGGTGGCGGTTGCCGTGCGCCACCATGGCGCGAATAAAATCTGGCTCGAGGTTGGATTTGTTGCGGTGTTCAATGTTCATAATGCTCCTTGTGATGCAAAGTTCATAAAGTTTCTCGCGGCTCGAGGTTCATCAAGCCCTTTGTGGCTCGAGGTTTTGGGTTAGGGCAGCCCAAGCAGTACGAAGTGCATATTTGGCAGCTCTGAGCGCCCGTCGCAGTTGCTTATTGCGGTTATGACGGACTGGCTCGAGCAACCTATGGTGACTTGCTTCTTTGACCAGTGTCTCGAGTTTGTTGGGGCTGTGACAGGTGTTCATGGGTTTTGCTCCTTTGGTCTTACTTGATTGAAAAAAGTGTAAAGCATACTTGGTAAAATGTCAAGTATACTTGTCTAAATGTCCACACTGCTTGTCATAAAGTCAATGAAGCACGACAGGAAAACCGCCTGGATGTAGATATAAAGTGTACTTAGCACTTGTAGATATAAGGTATACTTGGCACTTTAAATGAGAAATGCTTTTTTTGGCATGAGTGTAAAATGAAATGCCACTTAGCCCAATGAGAATAGAATGCTTAGTACAGTGTTAATTAAATGCTCCGACTCTTTGGAGCGAAGCGGAAAAGAGTCTCCGCACCCATCAACACTGTATTAAGTGCAGCGTTTCGCAAGTCCTTACATTCTGTTTCCCAGAATTGTCGGACAAAGAAGACGCTGCACTCTTCTCCACTCGCACGCCTCCCCACGCATTGCGGGGTCTAACCCCGTAAACGCGGGGTGGCGATGCTTGGAAGTCATAAAGACTTCTGAAACGATGTATGAAGTGAGTTTGATACATCCCAAAACAAATTCCAAATGGTCAAAAACGTATTGCAATGGATGCTCGAGGCTTCAGGCTTTTGCAGCCATTTCTCGAGACTGTCCCAATTTACTTTTGCGAAAATTGGCAGCATTTTGTCAAATTGGAATAACTCGAGATTTTCGCGTTTTGCGAATTGAAGTAAAGATTTGGAATCAGGAAAACTGGGAATCAATCCTGACTGATCTGTGACAAATCGATCTATATCCGAAAGCACATAAAGCAGTCGCCCAGTCCTTTGATGCAATCGAAACCTGAACTCATAGTAGGTGGTTTCCATAGCTTGCACGTTAGTCGAACCTGAACTAGCGGACAATCAGCAATCAAGCCTACTGGTTCATGACACAAACAACCAATCCCACAAGAATCTCCAAATCTGTGCAAGAATACAAGACGTGGCGCAGGAACGCAGCAAATCCATACCAACTCTTGAACGAGCGTACCCAGACGCAAATTTGCCATTGCTGAATGCCCTGCCTGCCGGTGAGTACCGTATGCTCGGTTTGCATTCGAGCTTCGCCGAACTGGCTAAAGTCTGTGCGTACCTCGAGAAACAGAGTTTTGATGGCGCGTTAATCCTAGAAAATGCGGTGGCGCTGCTCTTTGAAGGCAAAATTGTCAATGCTTGTGCCACCAGAAAAGAAGAAACCGTTTGGGGTGACACTGCCCTGCTCGAGTTCTCGAGGTGCTATTCCGAAGGCATACTGCTCGAGGTGCTGGTTCTCGAGCGGCGGGTCAGCCATGCACTTTCGGGAGTGCAAGAACGACCTTGGCGGGTTCAACCCACGGATGGTTTTACGGGTTCTCGAGCCATGGGCAATGGTTACTTGGCACTGATCGCCGATGGCGAAGCCTTTGGGCGGGTACAAATTGGCAACCGCGAAACAGGCGCTTACCCAGCAGCGTTGCGCCCCAAGCCTCTGACCCTGCCTCGGGTCGTGGGCGCTTGGGCAAGCGAGCGTTACGCCCTGACCCTACGTGGACGCGATGCGGTCAACCCGATTACCGATACCTACAACCGCGCCAGGGCTGCCCACGGTAAACCTGCACTCGAGGTGTTGACGCTTTTGGGACGCGGCAAAACCCCGCTCGAGATTGCTGGTACGCTCGAGCGTGATGCAGCCTCGCTCGAGGCGGTGGTTGAGGTGTTTATCCGTGAGGGGTTGCTCAGTCGCCGCCCAGACCCAACGACCTGAGAGAGGAAAGAGGAAAGGACAAAGAGAAAAGTGGAAATTGTGGTGTTCGATTTACCTATGGCGATGTTTTTTTGATGAACATCGGTCAACAAAAACTCTTTGTGGTTTCGCACCCAGCCATTGCCCAAGAAGTTTGAATAGACCGCGCAGGTGAATTTCCCAAAGCCCAGATCGAACTGAGTTTAATCGGCGGTAATGGCTTAGTCACCAACACCGACCACCAAAGTTGGCTGACCCAGCGCCGCATGATGCAACCGATGTTTCATCGGCAACGTTTAAGCGCGATGGGCGACAAAATGATCAAAGCTGGGCAGCACCTGCTCGAGCGCTGCCAAAAACTCGAGCAGCAAACCCTCAACCTCGACGCGGAGATGATGGATGATTTGGCTAGAAATAAGATCCGTGAATCGCTGGGCGAGGCATGCCTGACCCACTCACAATCAATGATATTCCAATTACAAATCGGAATTTATGTCATGCCAATGTCTAAGTGAGATTGATTTTCACCTTCTTGTCCTTTGCTTTGCCTGTTACAGTATGAACAATGAGCCTCGAGCCAAAGCCAATCATTAAACTCCAGAATGTCTCGCTGGACTTTAATACACGCTCAGTTCTCGAGGATGTGAGTTTAACTGTGCAGAACGGCGAATTCATTGCCATTCTTGGCTCGAGCGGCGGCGGTAAAAGCACTTTGCTGCGCTTGATTGCTGGTTTGCTTCGTGGTTCTGGTCAACTCGAGGTGGCTGCGCCAACAGCCATGGTCTTTCAGGATTATCGCTTATTGCCCTGGCGCACCGTGCGCCAAAATGTGCAACTGCCCAGCGAAATCGGCGCTGGCGGCATGAACCCCGATGAAGCTCTGACCTTGGTGGGAATGCAAGCCTTCACCAAGCTCTATCCGCACCAACTCTCTGGCGGAATGCGAGCGCGGGTCGCCATTGCTCGAGCATTGGCTCAAGATGCGCCAATCATGCTGATGGACGAACCCTTTGCTGCCTTGGATGCCTTGGTGCGTGAACGCTTCAACCTCGAGTTAAAGAAAATCCACGAAAAAACAGGTAAAACCATCCTTCTTGTGACCCACAGCATCCGCGAGGCGGTGTACTTAGCAGATCGGGTCGTGGTACTGAAAAACGGACGCATCGAACTGATTCTCGAGACCAAGGGACAAGGGCGCATCACCGCTTTCACCGAACCACTCGAGGCACAACTCAGAAACGTACTTGGTATTGCCGATAGCACTCATATCGAAGAACCGCCTGCCGCCTTGCGTTTCCCTTGGGAGCTGGTTGGAGCGCTTGGCTTATTGGTGCTGCTGCTCTTGTCGTGGCTGATTTTCATACCAGAACCCACCCTAACCTTTCCGACCCTACCCCAAGTCTGGACGGCTCTGCTCGAGAAACGCGATGTGCTTTTGCTTGGCGCTCTCGAAACCATGCGAATCAGTGGCTTGGGTTTGTTCTTCTCGCTCGTTTTTGGGGTCAGCGCTGGCTACCTTTTTGGTAAAATCAAAGTTCTCGAGCGCTTGTTTTCCCCATTTGTGGTTGCCCTTCAAGCCATTCCCGTGATTGTCTTTTCACCGATTCTGGCGGTCAACCTTGGCTTTGGCACCACCTCGAGGGTGGTTGTTGCCACGCTCATCAGCCTTTTTCCAATCCTGATTGCCACCATGATAGGTGTCCGAGAAGTGGACAAACTCTACCGAGAAGTTTTTTTAACCCTCCGCTCGGGTTTTTGGGGAATGCTCCGTCATCTCGAGTTTCCCGGAGCGCTCCCCGTGATGCTCGGAGGACTCCGCAACACCGCCAGCCTGTCCCTGATTGGCGCTGTTGTGGCTGAATTCACCCTAGGCGCTAACAACGAAACCACCAGCGGCTTAGGCGCTCTTGCCCAAAGCGCTCGAAACAACTTCTCCATAGACCTTCTCTTTGCCGCCGTCATCGTCCTCGTTTTTCTTGGCATTGGTGTTTATGCTTTGATTTCATTGCTCGAGTCTTGGGTGCTGAGGTACAGAAGAAGGTAAAGCAGGCGAAAGGCAAAGGATTTTACTTTTACCTTTCGCCTTTCCTCCCCCGTTCCTCATCAAGTCACAGCTTGTTTCTCACGCTTAAAAAGTTAAACTTCTTCCTCGGGCGAGAAGCCCAAACCTTTCAGGGCGAGGTGCAAATCCTCACCGGCGGTGAAGTCCTTAGGGAATAAGTCCGCGAGCCTCGAGAAATTTGTAACTTGGGGTTGAGGCAGAAAAGCTGCCACCGACAGTATTTGCCCTGCGATTTCGAGGTTCACTCGAGTACGCACGGCATCAGTCTGGATGAAAGAAGGGGAAATTATGAAGTACAAAGTATTGGCGGCAATCACAACAGGAGCAATGTTACTCGGTTTGGCGAGCATCTCGAGCGCTCAAACCAACCCCACCACCGTTCGAGTCGGACTTGGCTACCTTGCCGACGTGCAGTTTGCACCGTTTTACGCAGCCCAAGAAGCTGGTTTTTATAAAGCCAAGGGCTTGAATGTGACTTTTCAACACGGGTTCACATCTGAAATGTATCCGCTTCTGGCTTCGGGTAAACTCGATTTTGTGGTCGGTGATGCCGAGGACGTGATTTTGCTGCGCTCCAAGGACGTCAAAGCCACACCGTTTAAGTACCTGATGGCGATGTACCAAGTCACACCAAATGCGCTTTTAAGCAAGCAAGCCAAGAACATCAAGCGTTTTGCTGACCTGAAGGGCAAATCCATTGGTATTCCAGGTAAATTCGGCAGCTCTTGGACAAGCCTGCAAGCCATGTTGGCTGGCGCAAACCTCAAAGAATCCGATGTGAAAATTGTCGAAGTTGGTTTTAATCAACTCGAGGCACTGACCGCCGACCGTGTAGATGCAGTCATGGGCTTTATCAACAACGAGGCTGTCCAAGCCGAAGCCAAAGGCTTAAAGCTGAACATTCTGGTGGCTGCTTTGGTCAACAAAAGCCCCTCGAGTGGCGTGATTTCCATGGACGACACCTTGAAAAACGAACCACTGGTTAAAGGCTTCCTCGAGGCTTCGCAACGCGGTTTGAAACTGAGCATTGACAACACCAAGCAAGCCTTTGATTATGCCAAGAAGTATGTGCCGAACATGCCAGCTGACCGCATCAAAGTTCTCGAGTCGAGTGTCAAGTTGTACCAAAGCAATTTCAGCAAAAACGACAAGCAAGGTCTTGGTTTCTCCAACCCAAACAATTGGGAATATGCTTTGGCGCTCCTGAAGAATGTTGGGCGTTTGGATAGTAAACAGCTCTACAAACGCGGTGATTTTTACACCAATAAGTTCTTGACGGTCAACATTCAAGCTGGAAAGTGACATTTCTAAACACACAAAAAAAGGGCAGACTGTTGAGTCTGCCCTTTTGAATTTGCCCGAGGTCTATTGTGGTATCACAGCCTGTAAGGCTCGAGCTGATTTGCTCATAGCACTTGGCTCGAGTTTGCCCATTGCCAGCAGGGCTTGTGCCACTCGTTGCAAAGTGGTTTCGTCTGCGCCCTCATATGCCTCGAGTTCAAGTTCTTGAAATGTCTCCAAGGTTTGCTCGTGTTGCTTAATTTCAACTGTGTCTAAGCACAACTCACCAAGCTGCTCGAGGTGATAAATCTGGCGGCTGGTGTCAAAACGACAAATCGGTATCAGCTGCTCGAGTCTGACCGCACCAAGCTGCTCGAGGATGCTGGGTTCGGTTAATTCTTGGATACTGGTTGCATTGCCCGCAGGTACTTCGATTTCTTGTTTTTGATGCCAACCATCTTGGATTTGGCTTTGACCTTTGTAGGTGAACACATGCTCGCCGTTTTTGACGCGCCGTAAACGCAAACTCGAGCCAGAGCGGCGCAGGGTGAGTTCTGGCGTATCAAAATACAGATTGATTTGCTCTTCTAAGCGCATGAATTGCAGTGGTACTCCAGCAAGGCTTTTGATGCCCTCGAGTCTTGGCAATTCCCCTGTGAGTTTTAATTCGCGTTCAATTGGCATGGGGTTATTGTACAGATTTGCTCGAGATTTCTAAAGATTGCCTTAAGGCTGAAAAATGTTTTTGGGGTTATAGTGTTTCGTCGTTGCAATTTGGAGGTCATGTATGAGGGGATGGATAAAAAGTGTTGTTCTTGGAGCTTCGGTGCTGATGAGTGGAGCAGCCCAAGCGCAGAATTTGCCACCAGAGTACTTTGATGCAATCATCAAAGCCTCGGTGCAGTTTTTTTGTTTTGATAATACAGGCAAAGGCTTATGGCAAGGTTCGGGTAGTTTTATTGGACGCGAAGGGATTATCCTCACCAATAACCATGTGGTTGCCAATGAAGAAACCAATCAACCCTGCCCGATTCTGCGTGTTTCAATGATGAAAAATGAGGATCAGCCACCAGAACCTCGGTACATTGGCAGAATCATCACCCGTTTGCCCAATGTGGATTTGGCATTGGTGCAAGTGGTCACGGATTTACGTGGCAATCCAATCCCAGCTGGGACTCGCTTTCCAGCCGTGCCGCTCGGTGATTCCAACGCGGTGAAAATTGGTGAGCGTATTTTTAACTTTGGTTTCCCAGATATCAACGGCACGTCCGAAACCATTACTGTCTCGAGTGGCAGCGTCAATGGCTTTTTGGACAGCCGCACTTTGATGAAACACGATGCACTGTCTGGTCCTGGCGGTTCAGGCGGCGGTATTTACAATTTGCGTGGCGAACTGATTGCAGTTCACAGTGCGGGCGTCTCGGGCAACAACAACACCCGTCAACCTTTGGGCAGACCCTTGGTGCTGGGCTTGCCGATGATTCAACAAAATGTGCGTGGTTTTGGCGAGCCTTGGACAACCCAATTAGGGGTTGGTTTTAATGCCCCTGTGGTTGCACCCGTCAACCCAAATCCAACCCAACCAATTCAACCACCACCCCTGCCGGTCAACAACCAACCAACCCAACCAGTCACCAATAACCCTGTTGGCGCTCCAAATTTCCCACCCAAGCCAAACGAAACATGGACAGTGGTCTTGGATGGTCTTGCGCCTTGGACGCTGAGTTTCACCAAACTCGATCAAGATGGCGACCCAACAGGTATTGCCACCCAAGGCAGCAACCGCACTGAAATGTGGGCGTATCGGATGCAGAACGGCAATGCGCGTTTTCAAATGGTGGCAGCTGACGGCTCAGGTTCGTTTTTTTGTGAGTTCTCGAGATTACAAGTCAGTGGCAATGCTTTTATTGGTGGGGCGTCATTGCGCTCAACCCGGAACCCAAACGGCAGCGGCAACATCGTCAGTCCTCTAAACACCTCTTGTGTGGCTGCCCTAGGCTCGAGTGTACAGTTGGCTGGCTCTAATCCAGTGCAGCCACCGCCTGTGCCTCAAACCCTAATTGCCAGCTTCCCACCCAAACCCGGGCAATCTTGGACACTGAACATTGACGGACTTGCACCTTGGGCAATTAACTTTACCAAGCTCGATGCCGACGGCGACCCAGCTGGTACTGGCACTCAAAATGGGATCAGCAAACCCGCTTATGCTTTTACCGTCCAAAGCGGCAGGCGTTACTTTCAAACTTTTGATGCGAATGCTGTGTATTACTGCATTTTCCCAAACCAAGTTCAGGTCAGTGGCTCGAGTTTAATCGGTGGACAAGCATTCACTGCACCAAATCCAGATGCCAATGCCACCAGTATGAATCGGGCTTGTAGTGCCACGATCACAGCTGACAGCAATGCCAGCGCAATAATTCAACCTCCTGCCCCGAGTTTAACTGCCAGCTTGCCACCCAAGCCCGGTCAGTCTTGGACACTGACGATTGATGGTTTTGCACCGTGGGCATTGAATTTTACCAAACTCGATTCCGATGGCGACCCAACTGGTACCGGCACGCAAAATGGTGTGGCAAAACCTGTGTTTGCTTATGCCACCCAAAGTGGGGCGTATCGCTTCCAAGTCTTTGACAGCCGCAGCACTGCTGTTTACGTCTGCGATTTCCCAAGGAACACACCAATCAGTGGCTCGAGCATCAATGGTGGTGTGGCAGGTTCAGCTCCTAATTCTGATTCCAACCTCACGCCACTAAACCGTACATGCAGCGTCACCATCAATTCAATTGCTCTTGCCAAAACCTCGAGTGACCCAATGCTGCGTTTACCCAGTGCGCCACTTGATATGATGCTCAAGTTCTAAAACCATGGCTCGAGGAAAATCCCCGCCGGTTAAGCGGGGATTTTTTTAGATTGGGGTACTCGGTGAAGTCTGGTCAATGTAAATCAGCGCATCAAAGTCATTCGGGGGAATGGCTTCATAACTGTACCAATCGGGTTCAGGTTCACGAAAAGGCGGTAAGTTCTGCCCAATGATCTGCAAACGCCGTTTGCTTTTCAGCCAAGCCCCACCAGCCTCACTCGAGCGGCGCAAATCGAGCATAAAAATCGGGATATTGGCACTGCGAAACACGGCTTCAAAACCATCTGCGCTAGGATTTGGGACGCGCTGCACACTGGGGTTGGCAGCCAAACCAACCAAGGCAGCAGCGATGGTACGAGCAGGGTCGTTGGCATCGAGCATCTGGGCATAAAAGCTGCCACTGAAAAAAGCAAAACCCCAAACACGGTACGCATCTTTGTACTGTTCGCGCAAATACGCACCCATCGGTTTCCAACCAAAGTGCATCTCTGGATTAAAAGTCACATGTCCGTTGTGCGCCCAAGCCACGACTTTCTGCCCAGAAGTTTTCTCGAGCCAAGCGGTGTTCTCTGCCATAAACTGATCGCGGATCGTGACCGCCTCGAGAATATCTTGGCTGACAAAACGGGCTTTGTAGTACAAATTGGCTTGCTCGAGAACCCGCACCATTTGCAGCGCCGTGCGGTACTCGGTTGGCTTAAAACCAGCACGGCGATTCTGCACAATTTGGCGCACCGTGCCGATTTGAGCTGCACAACGATTCGCACCTGCTACACCCGTAGCGGTGTACCGTGCCACATTCAGGATATTGCCCAGCGAAAAACGAATACAACCCAGTAATTCATCCACTCGAGTGGCTTGGTCTTTGGCGGTTTTCTCGAGCCAAGCAGTTAAGTAATCCACAGCTGGCACAGGTTCTTGCATGTCAAAGCCAGTGAACATAATTTTTTGCGCTGCGCTTTGATTATAACGCCGCATCCATTCAATCAAATCCAGCACCTCTTGAGTCCGCCAAGGCCACATTGTTTTGGCGTATTGTTGAAGTAACACCTTGGCATTGCCTGCGCCGCCTTGGACGTAATCGTTGATTACAAAACTGCTTGCCCAACTGGCTTCCATTGCAAAAATTTGGAAATCATGTTTTTTTACCAAGAACTCGAGCATTCGGTGTTTGGCTTGAAAAAATTCTTTGGTTCCATGCGTGGCTTCGCCCAAACCAATAATCCGCGCATGACCAACCAGTGCAGAGACTGGCTCGAGGTCAGATAAACCCTGCTCGGCTTGTATGGTTTTTAAGGGAATCACGTTTTCACGCAACCACATTGTTTCGCTCGACCGGTTTTGAGCCAAAGCCAACCCAAACAATGCCACACCAAGAATAAAAAAGAATCTCTGCATGGCTCATGGTACGTCAAAAGTTCGGCTCGAGTTCCACAAAGCCTACAAAAAGCCTTTGGCGGCAGCTCGAGCCAATTGGTCACAGCGCTCATTCAAATCATGCCCAGCGTGACCCTTGACCCACGCCCAAGCCACTTCGTGCTGCGCCTCGAGAATCAGGAGTTTCTCCCAGAGTTCCTTGTTCTTGACTGGTTGCTTATCCTTGGTTTTCCAACCATTGCGCTGCCAGCTTTTCAGCCAACCATCCTCAAAGGCTTTTCGCAAATACTGCGAATCGGTGTAAAGCGTCACCAGACATGGTTTGGTCAGCGCCTCGAGCGCCGCAATCGCAGCTTGAAGCTCCATGCGGTTGTTGGTGCTGTGCGCCTCGCCGCCGCTTAACTCGAGGGTGGTGACTTGACCATCTTTGTGTTGATACTCGAGGATGGCTGCCCAACCGCCAGCCCCGGGATTTCCAAGGCAGCTTCCGTCGGTGTGAATGGTTACAGTGCGTTTCATGCTTTGGTTAAGATACCTTATTTGAAAGGTTTGCCCAAAGCTCAAGTTCGGCAAAAATGCGCTAGACTCATTGCGTGCGCCGAGGTTTTGATTTTTCCACTTCGCAAATTTTAGATTGGGAACTCGAGGCGATTCAACGTGCATTATGGCAACAAGAAATTGATATTGATGATCACGCGATTCAACGAGCGCGAGAACGTGGCATCACGGCTGTACAACTCCTTGAAGCGATTGTGTTTGGCGAGGCAACCACCAAAGATTTGCCAAACAATGTACTTGGACGAGTTCCTGGAGTAAACTTTGAATATCAGTTGGGTACTCGTTGGATTCGGATTAAAGTAGCGTATTTTGACGGTTATTTTGTTGTCACCGTTCATCCTGTGTAAAGAGGTTCTTATGACAGCACTGGCTCATGAAACAAAAATAGATTTTCAAACCAATACACCAGAAGGCGTGGTTTTTGTTGTACATGGAGTACCAGCCCGAATCAGACGTTCACCAGAAGGACAAGAATTTCGTACTTTTTCAATGGCTGTGTCCTTGCGGCTGGATGAACTAATTAAAGACGTTTTGACTCGAGATAGTACGCCTAGAACAGTTGAACTCGAGTTTTGAAAGTTAAAACGAAAGCAGCAGATTCTATGACGGAAAAAGAGTTTATTGATTCCATTGACTGCAAATTTCCGTATCAAGATGAACTCGAGTGGCAAAAGACGATTGAACTTGGCTGCCTGATTTCATCAAATGCTGCTTTCGCCGTTCTAAGTATCTACCGCTTTCATTTTAGAATTTTCAAAAAGCGGCAATTCTGCCATTACAGCGGTAGATACGCTGTCCTTACTCCCGTTGGTCGGAAATGTTTTAGCAAAAAACGCTAAAACATTTCAGGGAGGTACTTACATGAAATTTGTAGACCGCCGCGTAACTCAAATCTTGAGCCAGACATCCTACTCGGTATCCTTGCTGTTTGGGCGACTCGTTTTAAGCATCCTCTGGCTGCATTGCTCCTACCAATTGCAAAAGCGATGATTCATCGAGAATTTGTTTCAATACCCCAAGCGCTTAAAACCATGCAGCTTGTTGCTCAATATCCGAATCAAAGCTGTGCTTTAGCGGTTGTGTACTTTTCTTGTGACGATGTGAATGGCGAAGTGGAATTATTGTTCGACCAAGTCAGCCACGATTGGAAACAGCTCGACCTTAGATAAAACTGAACTACTTGATTTGTAGCTCCCATTTTCGAGAAACCACTGCTATAACTACTTGAAACGTTTGCCCCAACGCTGATGCACCTCGCTGCGTTTCTCGAGGTTGCCACCAGCCCAGTCATCACGCCCAAATTCAATCCCACAAACTGCACAAATCTCGTGTGAAGTACGCCAAACAACCAAACCAGAAGGCAAGGCTTTTTGATACCACGGTATCTTCTCGAGACCCGTGAAACCACAAGCAGGACAGGTAAAACTCATGGCACACAGTCTACTCGAGTCCTGAATGCCGTGGCTCGAGCCGATTGGGTTATTGCGGCATCATCACAGTGTCAATGGCGTGAATCACACCATTGCTAGCGGCAACATCGGTCTTGATGACTTTTGCACCCGAAACATGCACATCTTGCCCAGCAATAGAAACCTTCAAATCTGAACCTTCAACTGACTTGGCAGTCTTATCGTTCATTTTCATCACATCGGCAGCCATGACTTTCCCAGAAACCACATGGTAGGTCAGCACCTTAGCAAGTTTGGCTTTATCGGCAAGCAAAGCATCCAAATCAGCTTTGGGAATTTTAGCAAAAGCCTCGTTGGTTGGAGCAAAAACCGTGAACGGACCTGCACCCTCGAGGGTAGAAACCAAGTCGGCTGCACCTACGGCTTTGACCAAGGTACTGAAATCGGGGTTACTCGAGGCGACTTGCACGATATTTTGGGTTGACATGATGAACCTCCAAGGTTCTGATCTTCGCGTTTCTGTGGCGGGGAACAATTTGTATTCAGCGAATGCAAAAGCCACCAGAGGAACACGCGAAAACCGAGTTTCATCATGCTGCTTGGACTTATGCCGAAGTTGAGTTCTTCCTGAAGCCAAGCTGAAGAAATTGACTCGAGCCTGCACTATCCGATACGAGCCTCGAGTTTTTGCCTAACCTCGAGCCATTCGTTCTTTAAGACGCTGTACATCACGCTGTCACGCATAAAGCCATCGGCGCGGATTTGGTATTGACGCAGCACACCTTCACGCACCGCACCAATTTTAGCCATGCTGCCTTGGCTTCGCTCATTACGAACATCCACTTTGAATTGCACCCGATTGACGTGCAGCACTTCAAAAGCTCGAGCCATCAGCAGCAATTTTCCTTCGGGGTTTGCCACGCTGCCCCAAAAGACTGGCATCAGCATCGTGCCAATCTCGACCCATTTGTTGTTTTCATTGATTTCCGAGAACGAAATTCGTCCTGCCACAGCGTTTGTCTCGAGCATCCGCACTGCCCAGTTGATTCGCTTAGGCAGTGAATTGATTGACT
>JAAFJQ010000085.1:1293-15490 GCA_013298185.1 Deinococcales bacterium | reverse complement strand
CCTGCATGAAGACCAAAGCTGTGTTTCTCGAGTTCCAATTTTGACCACCTCATCTTTTTAGGCTATTCTCGGGTCATGCGCGAGAAACTCACCACCCAAGCCGAGGATTACTTAAAAGCACTTTTTTCTCTCGAGCAAGCTGGAAAAGTGGGAACACAAGCCCTCGCCGATCACCTTGGCATTGCACCAGCCAGTGTCACACAAATGCTAAAAAAACTTTCGGAGATGGCACTGGTCACCCATGCACCGTACCAAGGTGCAAGCCTGACCGAGGCTGGGCAAAAAATTGCTTTGGAGCTGATTCGCCATCATCGTTTGCTCGAGACGTACCTGCATCAGGCTTTGGGTTATGCCTTAGAAGATGTTCACGACGAAGCCGAAAAACTCGAGCATCATATTTCTGAAGATTTTGAAGCCCGAATCAACGCCGTGCTGGGCAATCCAACCCACGACCCGCACGGCTCACCGATTCCGCGTCTTGATGGCAGTTTACCGCCATATGCCACCAAATCCTTGTCCGATGTGCTGGCGGGCGAAGCGGCTCGAATTGGACGGGTTTCGGAGACTGACCCTGATTTTCTACGCTTGGTGGTGCAAATGGGCTTAACTCCGGGCGCTCATCTCGAGGTTTTAGAAGTCAACGCGGCGGCTGGCACGATTACCTTAAAAATTGAATCGAACACGCATACCTTGGGTTTGGATGCTGCCAAGCGGCTTTGGGTGGATCATTAGAGGCTATGAGCTATGAGCTGTGAGCTGTGAGCTGTGAATTCTAAGCACGTTGTTGAAAAATGTACTCCTACAGGGCGAACCTCATGATTTAAAACCAACCGTAGGGGCGAAGCGTGCTTCGCCCAACTTAGAGCAGCCCGTTTTTTCAAGTATCGCTTTAGTCCTCGAGATTACCAATTTTTTTGCTTTCGCAAGCTCGTCACATGCGCCACATGGTGCTGACCATGCCAAGCGTACAGCGCCAGCATACGCTCCAAGCTGATTGCGCCGCTGACAGGATGCTGATAGGTTCTCGCCCAATCGCTTGGTTGCAAACTTTGCAATAACACCACCCACCGCGTATGAATCGCCTCGAGCAGCCTCAAAGAAACCTCGAGTGGCACGGCTTTTGTGTCCTCGAGCAACGCCCAACCAGCTTCGTCGTAAGGTTTGATGATTGGAGCATCTTCGGTCAGCGCAAGTTTGGTGCGAACATAAGCGTTGATGTGGCTGTCTGGAACATGATGTGCCACTTGGCGCAGTGTCCAACCGCCATCTCGGTAGGGTGTCTCGAGTTGAGCCTCAGTTAAACCCTCGAGCGCGGCTCTCAGGTCTTGTGGAGTACGAGCAATTACCTCGAGCAGCGCGGTTTTCTCAGCCGCTGAATAACTGGCTTGAGGTTGAAAGTTACCAATCGGAAAACGTGGGTCAGTCATACTTCTCCTTTTCTTTCCAGCGCCCAAAAAATCAGTTCGCCATCGTCGGGGTCAAACTCGGTTTCACCAGTTTTGATAAAACTGTTTTTCTCGAGAACACGCTGCGAGGCGATGTTAGACACAGCCGTTTTTGCCGTGACTCGAGCAGCGTAACCACTTTCAAAAGTCCAAGCCACCATTGCTGCCACGGCTTCGGTTGCCAGCCCCAAACCCCAATGTGAGGCATTGATGCCATAACCAATTTCGACTTCCTTGGTTTGTTTTGGGTCGTTCTTAAAGCCTATTGTGCCAACCACCAAGCGCTCGTCTTTGAGAATTAAAATTCCGCCTGCTACTGTAGGAACTTGGGTCAGTTGGCGCAGATGTGCCGCCCAACCAGGTAGCAGATGCAGCATGTCTGTGGCGAAATCATCAGGCACTTGAACCAAGCCAAAGGGATCAAGTTCAATCTCAAATGGCACAGCCACCATTCGCTGCTCGAGTAAATCTGGTGATGGTTGGGTGATGTACATTCTTCCACTATCAAACATCTTATCTCCTTTGAATATGCGCCAAGATTTCCTCAGCCGCAGCTTCAGCGCTTAAATTTGTAACATCCAAACGCAACGTATTGGGATGCTCAGTCTGAAAACCTATGCCTGATAAAAAACGTTCTCGAGCCTCGTCAGCATTGATGCCTTTCATGCGTTCACGCCGCTCTGGGCGCACCACCCGCTCGAGGTACTTTTCTAATTCGCAATGCAGCAAAACGGGAATCAGCCTTCCACCTCGAGAAGTCACCACGGTTGCGACATCATCAAAGAGTTGCTGACTGCCAGCGTCCGAAGATAAATCGTTGGTGAAAATAAAATTCCAATCCCGAGGCGATAAAAACCGAATTGTACCAAGCACCGCTTGACGAATCTCGGCAGCATAATGCCAAGTCAGCGGCGGCAAGGGCGTGATGCCGTCATTCTCGAGCAGCGAAAAAATCGGGTTCAGTACATAATGGTTATCAATGATCTTAAATTCTTCGAGCTGAGCTAGGGCTTTGGCGATGCTGTACTTGCCAATGCCAAAGTAACCAATCAGGTAGATAAAAGTGTTCTGCATTTAGTTTTTCAGCGCTTGTTGAACAATTTTGGGATGGCTTAAAGCCAGACGCAATAAGACACTAACCGCCCCTTTGGGTTGTCTGCGACCTTGCTCCCAGCCTTCGACAGTACGTGGCGAAACGCCCATAATACGGGCAAATTCGGCTCGAGGGAGCTTAAGTTTGTTTCGTGCTTCACGAACGTCTGGAGTCTCGAGGGTGGTGATTCGAGCAGGTTCAAGTTCACCTTGAAGGATTTGTTCCATTTCTCGAGCGCTGGCTAAAAGCTCTGCTTCGAGTGTCTTATCAAAATATTTTTTCATTTGAACCTCGCAATAATTTTTGCCAATTCTTTTTTGGTTTCGGGTGTGATGTCGGCTTGAACATTTTTTGCATATGCCAAAAGCATCAAAGCTCTTTGACCAAGTAACGCATAAACAATTCTTAAGCCTCCACGTTTGCCTTTTGCGCCGTTTGAGAAACGCATTTTCCTTGCCCCACCTGTACCTCGAATCAAATCACCAACATCGGGTTGCTCGAGAAGCACGATTTGTAGTTGACGCTGTTCTTCTTCTGATAAAAATTCATTGATCTGACGGGCAAATACAGATGTCTCAATAAACGTCAGGCGCACAGCATCACTGTACGCCTTTGACGTAGTTTTGTCAAAACTCAAATCGCGGTAATGGCTTCTTTTTTCACACCCACATTGGCTAGGCTGGCGTTAATCACCTCGAGCCACGCCCGAGCGCTGGCTTCGACAATATCGGTGCTGACCCCATTGCCTGAGTACACAATCTCGCCAACCCGAGCGCGAATGGAAACCTCGCCAAGGGCTTCGCCGCCTTCAGTCACAGCTTCGATGCGGTATGACTCGAGGCTGGGGTAGACTTCCGCTAGATGATTGATGGCTTTATAAGCTGCATCCACGGGTCCATCACCACTCGAGGCATGTTGTTTGGGTCCTTGTGGGGTCTCGAGGGTGACGGTAGCCGTCGGAACAACGTGTGTGCCGCTAAGCACTTGGATACTCTCGAGCCGAAAAAGTTCTGGGATAGCGTGGTCTCGAGTCTCAACCAAGGCTCGCAGTTCTTCGCTACCAATTGCGCCTTTGCGGTCTGCTATGTCTTTGAAACGAGCAAATAAGACATTAACGCTTTCTTCGGTTAAACCATGGTCAGCAATTGGATTGGCTAAGTTATAACCCAAATCCTCGAGGGCTTTTTTGAAGGCTGCCCGTCCAGAGTGCTTACCCAGCACCAGCACGCCAGCTTCGCGCCCGACCAATTCGGCGTTCATGATTTCATAGGTTTCTTTATTCTTCAAAACACCATCTTGGTGAATACCAGCTTCGTGAGCAAAGGCATTATCGCCAACCACAGCTTTGTTGGGTTGTACCACCATGCCTGAATGCCTCGAGACCATGCGGCTTAAACGATAAATTTCTTTGGTGTTGATTTTGGTTTGGGCTTGGTAATAATCGCCCCTTGTGTACAGCGCCATGACAATTTCCTCGAGCGAGGTGTTCCCAGCCCGTTCGCCAATACCGTTGATGGTACATTCAACTTGGGTTGCGCCATTTTCGACAGCTGCCAAACTGTTAGCAACCGCCATACCAAGGTCGTCATGGCAGTGCGTGGAAATAGCAACGTTGCGCCCACGCACCACTTCATCACGGATACGAGCAATCAAACGACCATACTCGAGCGGTGTGCCGTAACCTGTGGTGTCTGGAATGTTAATTGTGGTTGCGCCTGCTTCGATGGCGACATTAAAGAGCTGAATCACATAATCAAAATCGGCTCGCATCACATCTTGAGCGCTGAACTCAACATCATCGCAGAAGGTTCGGGCGTAGCGCACCATTTCGTCGGAAATCTCGAGGACTTCTTCACGGGTTTTTTTCAGCATGTACTTCAAATGCACATCCGAAGCGCTGGTGAAGGTATGGATTCGCCAAGATTCTGCGACATCGAGCGCCCTTGCAGCTGTTTCAATGTCTTTTTTATGGGTGCGAGCCAAACCACAGATATTGACCCCGCGCACTTCCCTTGCAATTCGATTGACGCAATCAAAATCGCCTTGAGATGTAATTGGGAAACCCGCCTCAATAATATCCACACCCATTCGCGCCAAGCCATGAGCAATCTCGAGTTTTTGCGGCACAGACAATGCCACACCGGGGCTTTGTTCGCCATCACGCAGGGTTGTATCAAAAATTTTAATATGTCGCATAGAAGCTCCTTAAAGGCAGAGGAAAGGTTAAAGAGGAAAAACCGTAGGGGCGAGGCATGCCTCGCCCAGTAAAACCGAAATGATTCGCAATGACCTAGATAGTCGCTCTGAATGAATGTGAATGCGATTCATAGCGTCTCCAAGCCAAGGCGTTCTCGAGCAAAGGCGCGAAACAATTTGGCGTGTTTAATAGCGTTACCCACAGCATCTGCATCGAGCTTGTTGCGTTCATTGGGGTATCTGGCTCGAGGTAAGAAATAATTCAAATCTCGAGCTGCTTGGGTGAATGCTTCAGATGGCTGGGGTTCAATGGTTCTGAGCAGCAAAACAAGGTCATGTGAAGTTCGACTTACATGTAATTCTTCTTCTAAACAGCTTGGATTCCATGATTCAGGCATGACCAATAAAAAATCCCAGTCGCTCGAGGCATCAAAATCGCCTCTTGCCCTCGAGCCAAATAAAATGACTTTGCTTGCACCACTGGCGGTTGCCATGATCTGGGCAATGTCTTGTAATTGTGTTTGACTGATACTGTTCACGGCTTGCTCCAAAATAGCATGAAATAAAAAACCCTCGAGTAATCTCGAGGGCGCGTTAGCAAAAACAAAAAACTATGCCACGACCCTCGAGTGAGGTAGGGCTAGGCGTAGGCTGGCAACAAATTTCATCCGTAGTTAGCCTAGCAAGGGACAGAGTTTCCTGTCAAGCATGTAGACTGGTTTTATGCGGTCTTATGTGCAGTGGCTGGAAATGATTGCTCGAACCCATCCGAGTGCTTTTGCGCTACAAGCCTTGAAGAATCAACTCGAGCGTGAGCAAGAAAACTTGCAACCCAGCGAACTCGAGACATTGTGGCAACAACTGCGGTTGCTTGAGATTGTGCCAGACCAAGCCACCCAAATTGGTGTGGTTAATCTTGATTATCGCCCTGAGGGAATGGGTGGGGCTGGCAGGTTGTACCTCGAGATTGGTGGGCGCACCATGCGCGAGGTGCTGGACAACGAAGCCTTGGATGCCGTGCAGGTGTATGTTTTTATGAATGGCTCGAGTCTGGCGGGTTTACAAGTGGATGCCGCCAACAGCTTGCCTGAGCGCTTACCAATCACGTTACGGGCGCTTGAAACCCTCGAGCAGGATTTGCAACTCGAGTTGCTGGATTGCCCCGATGTTGGTTTAACCAATTCGCATCTGAGTGTGATTTTTGAGGCAGCCGTCAAACGGTTCTTGTTTTGATGACTCGAGCTGACTGATTTTGCATGACTCGAGCTGACTGATTACTTTACTCGAGGCGATTGACTGATTGCCTTACTCGAGGCGACTGACTTCGCGTTTTGGCGCTCCATCTTTGTAGGCTTGGAGCATTTTATTCAAAGCCTGCCCTCGGTGCGAGATATGACGTTTTTCGGCAGTGGTCAGTTCGGCATAAGTCTTACCAAGGCTCGGCACATAAAAAAGCGGGTCGTAGCCATGTCCGCCGCGTCCGCGTGGACCCTCGAGGATTTCGCCGTGCGATTCGCCACGGTAGGATTCAACATGACCATCGGGGTAAGCTAGGGTCAGCACACAAACAAACTTGGCAGCTCGAGGGGCAGGGGCATGTTTGATTGACTCGAGCAGAAAAAGATTCTTGTCCATGTCGGTGAACAACCCACCAAAACGAGCGCTGTAGACCCCCGGAGCGCCGTTCAAGGCTTCGACTTCAAGACCAGAGTCATCGGCGAGGGTTGGGAATTGCATCGCATGGCAAATACCAGCCGCTTTGATCAGTGCGTTTTCTTCGTAGGTGCTGCCGTCCTCTAAAGGCATGGTTAAACCCACGGGCATGGGTAGCAATTCCCAACCGAGTGGCAGCAAGGCTTCTTGGAATTCTAAGAGCTTCCCTTGGTTGCTGGTGGCGAGGACAACGCGCATTGGTCTTCTAGGCTACCGTGACTCGAGCCGAGTTGCAAGTCTTTGAGCTTTGGGGCAATGCAAACTGTTATGCTGTGCTTATGAAAATAGAGCAAATCGAGTTGCGTGAAATTCGCATGGAAATGAAACATGCTTTTGAAACGAGTTTTGGAGTCACCAAGGAACGGCGAATTATTCTGGTGGCTGTCTCGAGTGGCGGGATAACGGGTTATGGCGAGGTGAGTTGCAATGAAACCCCCGGGTATTCATATGAAACCACGGAAACAGCTTGGCATATCTTAAAAGATTTTATTGCGCCAACGGTGCTGGGTCAGGTTCTCGAGCAACCCGCCGATTACCAAGCCCTGGTCAAGCCTTTGCGTGGGCATCCTTTTGCCAAAGCTGGTTTGGAATTAGCCATTTGGGATTGGTTTGCTAAAGCTGCCAATGCACCACTTTGGAAATACATTGGTGGTACAAAAACCGAGTTGCCTGTGGGGCTAAGCGTTGGCATTAAGAAAAGCCCCGAAGCCCTAGCCGAATTTGTTCTCGAGCAGCAAGCCTTGGGTTATCAACGAATTAAACTTAAAATTGGACGTGGGCGGGATTTGGCGTATGTGGCAGCCGCTCGAGCCGCGCTGGGCGAGGGCATGAACTTAACTGTGGATGCCAACTCGGATTACACCCTCGAGGATACCGCCATGCTCAAGGAACTCGATCAGTACAAATTACAGTACATCGAGCAGCCGCTCGAGAACGACGACATCATAGACCATGGCACGCTGGCAAAGAGCTTAAGCACCCCGCTTTGCTTGGATGAACCGATTCACAGTGCGTCCGATGTGCGCCGCGCTTTGCAGATGGGCGCAGCCAAAGTGATTAACCTGAAAATTGGACGGGTCGGTGGGCATCTCGAGGCGCATAAAATCGCAGCCTACTGCCAAGCCAATAGCGTTGCTTTGTGGTGCGGTGGGATGCTCGAGAGCGGCGTTGGACGGGCGCATAATGTGGCATTGCAAACCCTAGCAGCCTTTAATATGGCTTCGGACACCGCACCGAGCGCTCGGTACTGGCATGAGGACATCATTGAACCAGAAATCATCATGGAGAATGGCATCACCAGACCACTCGAAGGAATTGGCATTGGAGTGAAGTTAAAGCATGATTTGATCAGCAAATTAACGACTCGAGTTCTGGGTTTTTAGCTTGTTCAGCACACCTCGAGCAGGCTGAGTTCGCACACCTCGAGCAGTCAGCGCACCGTGATTTGCTGATTGCTGGTTTGCAACTCGAGCAGCGCCATGCCAAAACCCTCTTTACGGGCTTCAAATCGGTATTCCTCGAGTTGCACTGCAAAATTTGGTAAGTTGACACTCAGTGGTGCATTGCTGGTTGCTCCGCGAATGGTTAAACCACTGCTGGCTTGGATGGACTCGAGTTGAATTGCACCATTGCTGGTTGTCACTTTGGATTCGGTGTTGTTTTGCAATGCCAGATTTTCCAGTTTCACATCGGCGTTGCTGGTTTCTAAAGCCAAACGCAAATCTGTGCTTTGCAAGAAACGAATTTTTCCATTGCTGGACTTGGCTTGCCAAAAACCCGCCACGCGCTCAGCGCTGATTTCAGCGTTGCTGGTTTGCAGCACTGCTTTGGTTGTGCCTGTGTCACGGATTTCAATACGTCCGTTGCTGGTGGTGGCAATGAGGTCTCTGACTGCTCCATCCAGACGAATGCTGCCATTGCTGGTTTGCAAATTGATTTGCAGATTGGCTGGAATGTCCAAAGTCATGTTCACCCCACTCGAGAAACTAAAAAATGGACGGCGAGAACTTAAGCGCAGCAAATCACCGTTTTTCTCGAGCGTCACCGAAGCTCCGCCTTTTCGTTCTAGGCGCAGGTCACCGCCGCTGGCTTTGACTTGAAGACGCAGGTTGCCATTGAAACCACGAATCTCGAGACGTTGCACCCCCGACCAATCAATGGTTTGCAGATCGCCAAGGTCGCCACGAAGCGCAGGCGCAAGGGTACGAGGATTCCAAGCGCCAGCGGTCAGTATCCCACCTGCCAATGCCACCATAGCCCAAAGAATGGCAGTGCTGGACTTAAGGCGTTGGGCAAAGAACAAACCAGCAATCACAAGCAGGCACAACCACCAAAGCGTACCAAGTGGGGTGAACAATAAAATCAGGAGAAACGCACCAAGCGGCAGCCAAGAGCGGCTGTGATTGATTTCCTCGAGCCAAGAAGAAATTCGGGTTTCAGGTGAAGGTTGAGGTTGCATAATCGTATTTTACGACTTTGAGATGAAAAACGTTCCCAAATCATTTGACGAGAAACGTACTTGACATGTTACTCTATGGACTATGCAGAATCAGACATCCAAAAAATGTAAAACCTCTGTACTGCATAGGGTTTATTTTTATGAGGCATAACTCTCTTGCCCAGATGACATCCACTCTGACATTATTGATGAGGGTTTCTCGAGGAAATAGCCATGAGTGATTCCACCCATGACATTGTAGGAAAACTCTGGAATCTTTGTAATGCCCTCAAAGATGATGGCGTGAGTTATCACCAGTATGTGATTGAACTTACCTATTTGCTGTTTCTGAAAATGGCGCAAGAAACCCAAACCGAACAGCGCCTACCCATTGGCTATACTTGGGGTGACCTTATCAAAACTCCTGAACTCGAGCGCCTCGAGTTTTACAAAAATACACTTACCCACCTTGGTTTACATGGCTCAACCATTGTCAAAGAAATTTATAGTAATGCACATTCGTCCATCAAAAAAGCCAAAACACTTTCCACATTGGTTTCAGACATTGATAAGCTCAGTTGGTACAATGTTACCCGAGAAGGTATTGGCGATTTGTACGAAGGATTGCTCGAGAAAAATGCCAGTGACAAAAAATCTGGAGCGGGACAGTACTTCACCACTCGAGCCTTAATAGATAGCATGGTGGCAGTTATGCAGCCAAATCTCGAGGATATTATTCAAGACCCGGCGGCTGGTACTGGCGGGTTTTTAATTGCCGCAGATCGCGTCATTCGCCAGTCTAGCAACACTGAAAAATGGACTGCCAAAGAAAAAGAAAAACATCAGCTTGGTACGTTTTATGGCATGGAACACGTCGAAGACACATACCGCTTGGGTTTAATGAACCTGACTTTACATGGCTTAGATTATGCGCTTGGCGCAGCAGGAATTCATTATGGCGATACTTTGTCCCCAGACCATGCCATGCTGCCCAAAGCCACCCTGATTTTAAGTAACCCACCTTTTGGTTCTAAAAAAGGCGGGGGACTACCAGACCGCACCGATTTACCATTCCCTACCAGCAACAAACAACTTTGCTTTTTGCAGCACATTTACCTTGGTTTACAAGCAGGTGGACGGGCTGCGGTGATTCTTCCAGACAATGTTTTATTTGAAGGCAACGTTGGTAAGCAAATTCGTACCGACCTGATGCACAAATGCAATTTACACACCATTTTGCGCTTACCAACAGGCATTTTTTATGCCCAAGGCGTGAAAACCAATGTGCTGTTCTTTACTCGAGGGAAAACAGACACAGGCAACACCAAAGAAGTCTGGGTTTACGATTTACGGTACAGCGCACCAAAATTTGGTAGAAACACCCCATTAACCAGAGAATTCTTTGAAGAGTTCGAGCAAGCCTTTGGCAACGACCCACAAGGAAAACCAAACAGCCTCAAAAAACGTACCGACACAGGTGAAACAGGGCGTTTTCGACGCTTCACCAGAGAATTTATTGCCGAACGCCATGAAAGCCTAGACATAAGCTGGCTCAGAGACCCAGTACCAGAAATTCCTGAACCTGCTGTCAGTGTACGGGCTGCGATTGCTAACCTAGAAAATGCTTTGGTGACACTTAGAAACTTACTTGTGTTGCTTGGTGAACCCGAAGAGGCAGAAGCATGAGCCGCATGCCCTCGAGTTGGACGAGTACAAATTTTAAAGACATCAATTTTTTTCAATCTGATATATTGAATCCTTCTGATTTTCCAAAAGAAGAATTTGAGGTTTATAGTGTCCCTTCATTTTTCCTAGGAAAGCCAGAAATTCTGATAGGCTCTTCTATTGGTTCAACAAAACAGTTTGTACAAGATGCCGATGTTTTGATATGTAAAATTAATCCGAAGATCAATAGGGTTTGGAAAGTATCTCCAAAAGAGAAATTGCGTCAAATTGCTTCGTCGGAATGGATAGTAATGCGGTCTCCCTTGATGAACGCATCTTATCTGACATATTATTTTCAAAGTCCTAGCTTTCGGGAAATACTTTCTAAAAACCTAACAGGTGTTGGTGGCTCATTGACTCGAGCGCAACCTAAAAACATTGCTGCTATTCAGGTTCCAGTTCCGCCACTGAATGAACAAAAGCGAATTGTAGAAGCACTCGAGCATCAGCTAGAGCAAGTCAATATAAGTCTCGAGCAATTAGATGATTCTCTAAAGCAAAGTGCAAATCTACCGCGCAGTATTTTCAACGCTGCTATTCAAGGTGATCTCACTCGAGATTGGCGTAAAGACAGAAATATAGATAAAACAAGTTGGACAGAAAAACGTGGTTCAGAAATTTTTTCCTTTATCACAAGTGGTTCACGCGGGTGGGCTGATTATTACTCTGCTTCTGGAGCGCTCTTTTTGCGGATTGGCAATGTCCAGCATGACAGCATTGAACCCGATTTACAAGATTTAATTTATGTTAAATTGCCAGAAGAAATAGAAGGCAAGAGGACACGAATTCATGTTGGTGACATACTTGTTTCAATTACTGCTGATATTGGTAGGATTGCATTTATAAAACAGGATTTGGGAGAAGCATATATCAATCAGCACCTTTGTCTAGCCAGATTAAACGACGAATACCAGCGCATGGGTGAGTATCTGGCTTATTTCTTAGCAGCGCAAGAAGGTGGGCAAAAACAGTTTGAAGAATTGCGGAGAGGTGCAACTCGAGCAGGATTGGGTTTAGCAGATATTCGCAATCTTAAGTTTTTGCTTCCAACGTATGAAGAGCAACTTGAGATTATTCGTTGTATTGAAGAGCAATATGGTTTTGCAAAACAACTAGAAACACAATACAAAGAAACACAAGTTAGACTCCAGCAAACCATTCCTAAATTGCTCGAGAAAGCCTTTCGAGGCGAACTTGTTCCACAAGACCCATCTGACGAACCTGCCTCGGTACTGCTTGAGCGTATCCGCGCTGCTCGAGCCGAAGAAGCAAATAAACCAAAAGAGGTTAAAATTAGGAAACCACCTATGAAAAAAATAACCCCTGAAGTCGTTGCACAAATCATTAGCGACATGCCCAATGATCATTTTTCGTTTGATGAACTGCGAGAACTTGTCGCTACCGATTACGATACCTTGCGGGATTGTGTGTACAGTTTGCTAGGCGATAAAAAATTAAATCAGGATTTTGATCAAGCGTCTGTGCATTTCCAGAAGGTCAAACCATGAGATTACTACGGGTCAAAGTGATTGAAGCCAAAACCTGCGGTGGTTTGTTAGATGGATTTGAATTGTATTTCCGAGATGAATTTAATATCAATTGGGGCTTTGACCCGCTTTGTTTTATTGGACCAAATGGCTCAGGGAAATCCCAATTCTTACAGGTTTTATCAGAAATGTTCCAATCGGTGCTGCATACTTGCTTGCCAGAACAAGAACGGGTAGAAAGCAATCCGCGTTTGCAATTTATTCTCGAGTACCTTATCCGAGTTCCGAATCAAACCGAACCTGTGCATGTGCGAATAACTCGAGAAGCCAAAAAGAAGAAACAGAGTGCGATACTGGAAATTGAACAATATCAAGACGACCAATGGGTTTCTTGTCCTGTGGCTAATGCAAAAACACATTTGTTATTGCCACATAAAATTGTTGGGTATACATCTGGTGATAATGAAACCCTGAGTTTACCTTTTTTGGTTAGCCGTAGTGGTTATGCCGATGAAGTTGGTAAAAGAGCCTTAAACGAACATACCAAAAGTAGTGAAATTCCAGATACTCGTTTAATGCTAATTGATTATGGAACGCATCTTGAAGTGTTGGTAGCAAATTTATTGCTTGGTGATTCAGAACAACGTTATGCTGTTTTGAACGAAGCCAATCTCGAGGACATACGTTCTTTTCGTTGCGTGGTGCAACTGGCTCATGCGGCTGCTCCTAAATTGTCGCAACGCAAAGGGTCAAAACGTAAAGGTATTCAATTGACCGATGAACTCGAGAATTATCTTGTACAACTGCAAAAAAGCAGCACTTGTTTTGATTACGATGAAAAAACCGAAACATATATTTTTGATTTTTGGGTGAATAACGCTACTCGAGCTGCCTTTGAGCATTTTTGGCGTTCTACCATAGGACTATACGCTGCCCTGCATAAACTAGCCATGTTGAATGATCTGGCTATTCCCAAGAAAACCCGCGAGCGATTTCGTCGGGATATAAACGAACGGCGTTTTGCTTCGCGTTTGCCAGAACCACAAGATGAAGATAAGGTTTTTCGTTTTGAGCGGGTTAGTTTTACTTCCACAAGAGGTCATGAAGAAGTGGATTACGTTTCTTTATCCGATGGTGAGCATCAACTTGCACAATTACTAGGCACATTCAGTATGTTATCCAATCCTAATGTCTGCTTTCTTTTAGATGAACCAGAATCACATTTCAACCCAGCTTGGCGGGTCAAATTCATCTCAAGACTACTTGAATTGCCAACCAACAATGGTAGCCGTAAAAGCCAAGAGGCACTTGTGGCACAACAAGAATGTGTCTTGACAACCCATGCTCCATTTGTACCTTCTGATATGCCAAGAGAAAAAGTCTTCGTTTTTTCAAAAGACCCAGAAACAGGTAAAATAGTTGCGGAGAACCCAAATATTGAAACTTATGGCACTACATTTGATGCCATTCTCGAGGCTTGTTTCAAGGTTCGCCCACCCATTTCAAGTGTTGCACAGCAAGAAATTAAGCGATTGATGCAAAGCACTGACCCAGCAGAAATTCGCGCAGGGATGCAACGTTTAGGTGATTCTGTTGAAAAGATTTTCTTAGCGGAAAGAGCGCGTAGATTAGACAAGGGTGGGATTTAAGTTGTTATTTGGGTATCCTATAGAAGCTAATACGGATAATTGGTTACATGATTGTATTATTGCTGCTTTAGAATCTATTCACGCACAAACACCTGTCACTTCGTGGATTGAACACTTTCCAAGTGCGTTTCAAACAAAATTATCATCTCGACAGGGCTTAAAGAGTCGTTTAGAGGCGTACCAAACGGCTTTGGAGACACTGACAGTTGTTCAAAAAAATCAAGTATTAAAAGCATTAAAAGATCAAAATGAAATTCCCAAATTACTTGCAGGACAACATGATTGCGAAAGAATAAGTGCATTACCGCCCACAATACAAACAGTCATTACTAAATTGTTTGATTTTGGTTTTACGCTGCTCACGGACTTAAAAATCCGAGATAAACACTATTCAATTATTTACCAAAAAACACATCATCTCTGTCCATTTTGTGGCTATGAGTATTTTTCGT
>JAAFJQ010000085.1:0-1283 GCA_013298185.1 Deinococcales bacterium | reverse complement strand
GTTTACCTCGAGAAAATTTAGACCATTACTTAGCTAAAAGCATTTACCCATTTGCTGGAATCAACTTAAATAATCTTGTGCCAATGGGAATGAAATGTAACTTAACGTTTAAGAAAACCCAAGATATTTTACTGCAAAATGATGGCACATCACGAAAAGCACTAAACCCTTACAATACTCAAGGTATTAAAATAGTCTTAACCGACAGTCGGCTTTTTGAAGGACAAAATCTCAGTCCATCATGGGATATAAAATTTGACCCAGACTGTGAAGAAGCAGAAACTTGGGATCAAGTCTTTTCAGTTCGGAAACGATTTGAAGAGGATTTCTTGAACGAAGAAAATTTTAAGAATTTGCTACGACAATTCAGTAAATGGGCAGAATATCGACCAAATCCCCTTGAAAATTTAACCTCACTAAAACAAGCATTTATTCATTACCTCGCATACATCGGAGATATGGGATTTAATAACCAAGCCGAAATTTACATAAAACGAGCAGTCTTTGAAATGCTAGAAGTTCAATGTGATGACGTTTTATTACAGCATTTGCGTGACTACCCTCCTGTGGTCTCCCCATAGGTACTCGAGGTTTTCATGTATAAGTTGAAGCGCTGGCAGTGGGGATTGGTGATTGCTGGACTGCTGATTTATTTTATATTCATTACCTTTCAGGTTTACGGCAACTTCTACCTTGGCTATCCGCCGTACACCCCAGCTTTTTTAAGCCACAGTAAACGCCCACTCGAGCGTACTTTTGTGCTAGAAAAACCCAGCAGCTTAAGGGTTTGGGGAACACTCAAAGAGGGGCGAATTACCTTAAAAATCAATGATCAGATCAAACGTGAATGGGTAGATGATTTTGATTATCGTTTGACCTTAGCAGCAGGCACGCAAAACCTGCGAATTGAATTTGCCGAAGCCACTGGGCAACTTGAATACAGCCTCGAGTAACTGAGTTCATACGCCTCGAGCAGGCTGAGTTATACGCCTCGAGCAGGCTGAGTTATACGCCTCGAGCAGGCTGAGTTATACGCCTCGAGCAGGCTGAGTTCATTCGCCTCGAGCAGGCTGAGTTCATTCGCCTCGAGCAGGCAAAATAAAGATTGGCTTTACTTAAAGAACCAGTTTTTTTCATTCTGTTGCGCTATGATAAAACCATGAAACCCGTTTTTTTTGTAGCAGCAGGTTTGGTTGTCCTAGGTTTTGCCAGTGCTGGTGTTGCCAAAAACCAGTACCGCCTTGCAGCCATTGCCCAATATAACCTCGAGCCAGACCGCGAAG
>JAAFJQ010000083.1 GCA_013298185.1 Deinococcales bacterium | reverse complement strand
CAACTGGTTACCTACTCCCCCTCGCTTCGCTCGACCCCTCAAAGAGGGGTGCTAAGGTCAACTGCAAGGTCAAGACCTTACAACAAAGCCCCTTCAATGAAGGGGCTGCCGAGCGAGCGACCACGCCCGTCAGGTGCGCGTATGTGGTCAAGACAAGCGCGGCTGGGGAAGTTCGTGAGAGCTTGCGTTTTTCTGTGCTGACCAAATTCATACCAACGGTGAACATATGAATTCCCCCCTCGAGTATTTCCAACGTCGTTGGGTGCAAGTTTCTTTTGCATTGGCTGTTGCTGCCATTGGTTTATTTTCCTTACAATTTATTTTTGGTTCGTTTCGGGGTGTGATCCAGGAACTCTCGAGCGTATTTGTGCTGGGTGGTTTGTCGTACTTGTTCGCTTATTTGTTTCATCCTTTGGTGGTTTGGCTACAACAGCGTGGAGTGCGACGCGGCTTGGGTTTGATGGTGGCATTTTTGATTGTGCTATTGTTTTTAGCCACAGCCACAATTCTGATTGGTACAGTGGTTCAAGAACTGGCGCTTTTTACCCAGAAACTGCCTGTGCTGGTCACCAACACCCAAGCTCAAATCAATGTCTGGTTGGATGAACTCGAGCAGGTGCGTGGTCAGAGTCAGCAGATTCGGGATTTGATTGACCAAGTCACCAGTGCGGTGCAACAAGCTTTGTCCACGATTGTTCAGAATGTGCTTGGGTTGCTGCAAAATGCCAGCAGTGGCTTGGTGACCCGCACCCTTGGCGTGCTTGGTGGGGTGGTGCAGTTTTTCTTGGTTCTGATTATTGGCACGTATATGCTCGGTGCGTTTGAAGGCATTGGCAAAACGGTGCTTGGCTTGTTTCCCGTGCGTTTCCAGAGCCGTGTTCTCGAGTTTTCCAAAGATGTCTCGGTTGCCGTTGGTGGTTATATTCGCGGGCAACTGCTGATTGCCTTGGCAGTGGGTACAATGGTTGGCACGGGCTTAGCGATTCTTGGTATTCCACTCGCTTTGGCGCTTGGTTTTATCAGTGCGATTTTTAATATTGTGCCGTACTTGGGCGTGATTATTTCGATAGCCCCAGCTTTGCTGCTTGCCAGTCAATTTGGATTGCTGAAAGTGATTTTGGTGGTGGTGGTCTTTGTGATTGCCAATCAAGTCGAAGCCTTGGTGCTAAGCCCCAACATCCTTGGGCGCACCACCGAACTGCATCCAATCACGATTATCCTGACGATTATTGCTGGCGCGAGTGTGCTTGGGGTCTTTGGTGGTTTGCTGGTGCTGGCTGTGCCATTGGTGGCACTGGCTAAACTCTTGGTCTATAAACACTGGATTGGCTCACCGTGGCATGGAGGTAGCAAAGAAGAACCACCGCCACTCGAGCCTGAACCACCCACAGAAACAGCATGACCACTTTTGCACCACTGGCTGAACGAATGCGCCCGCAGACACTCGAGGAAGTGGTTGGGCAGAGCCATTTAACTGGTGCTGGCAAACCCCTGCGCTTGATGCTCGAGCGTCAAGCCCTCTCGAGCCTGATTTTCTGGGGCGCTCCGGGTTGTGGTAAAACCACTTTGGCTCGTTTAATCTCGAGTTTAAGCGGGGCGCAATTTGTGGGTTTATCGGCTGTCAGTGCTGGTATCAAAGATGTGCGTGATGTGGTCGGACACGCCGAAACCGCCAAGAGCTACGGACAGCGCACGGTATTGTTTTTGGACGAGATTCACCGCTTCAACAAAGCCCAACAAGATGCGCTGCTGCCCCATGTCGAATCTGGTTTGCTGATTCTGATTGGGGCAACAACAGAAAATCCTTCGTTTGAAGTCAATCCTGCGCTGCGCTCGAGAACCAGAATCCTCAAACTCGAGCCAATCAGCCCAGATCAGATTCTAGGCTTGTTGCACCGCGCTCTAACCGACCCTCGAGGCTTGCAAGGCATTCAGGCTGAACCAGACGCGCTCGAGGCACTCGCCAAAGCCGTGGATGGGGATGCCCGCAGAGCTTTGACCGCGCTCGAGGTGGCAGCTCAGGCTTCAGACAAAATTGATCTCGAGGGCATCCGTGAAGCCTTGGGCGCTCAGACTCCCGCGATGGACAAAAACGGTGAGGATTTTTACAACCTGATTTCAGCATTGCACAAATCGGTTCGGGCTTCGCATGTGGACGCGAGCCTGTACTGGCTGGCTCGGATGATTGCTGGCGGCGCGGACAGTTTGTACGTGGCACGGCGCATTGTGCGAATGGCATCCGAGGATATTGGGCTGGCTGACCCCGTGGCGTTGCGCTTAGCCATTGCTGCCCGTGACAGTGCCGAGTTCTTAGGCAGCCCAGAAGGGGATTTGGCATTGGCGCAAGCCGTGGTGTACTTGGCGCTCGCACCGAAGTCCAATTCGGTGTACAACGCTTGGAAGGCTGCCCTCGAGACGGCGGGGCAGCACACAGGCGCTTCTGTGCCGCTGCATTTGCGAAACGCACCGACCAGTTATATGAAAAACCTTGGGTATGGCAGGGGCTATGCCTATTATTTTGATGACCCACAAGGCAGTTTCAAGCAAAGCTACCTGCCGCCTGAACTCGAGAGTGCTGAATTTTATCAAGCCACAGGCGAAGGCTGGGAAGAAAAAGTCAAGGCAAGGCTCGAGGGGTTAAGGAAGAAATTTCAAACAGGATAGTGGTTATGCAGCACCGAAATTTGAAGTTTTACAGCTTAGAACAATGTACTTGGCAGTCGCTTAAATTTGGTGTCTAGGAAATTCAATAACTTATCCTCAAGCGCGGATTGTGCTGCGCCTCGAGACTCGAGTGTACAAATGGGCTGTTGGCATAAAAGTATATTTCTGTGTGATTCAGCGTTGCTGAAATTCATTAAATTTGGATTCAATTTCTATTGAATAACAAAGCCTAAAACGTTATTCACGCCAATACCATTTATAAAACCTCTTGCATTAAATATATAACTACCTAAAAGTGCGTCAGATTCGGGCGTAAAACATAATGGATTCATGGTGTTTTCAATCGAAATAGCAACCTTTGCTTTTGTAGAAAATTTTAGGTCTAATAATGCCCCATCAGCTTTTGTAAATGCACTTTGGATGTTTTGTCTTGTGCTTATTGGAAAACATGTTTTTCCTGAAGGTTTTACTATATAAGAATCCCCTTGCTCAAAAAATTTTATAAGCCTGCCGTCAATCACATTGATCTTTAGGTATCCTCTTAAGTTTATGTACTCTTTATGCACAATGTTCAGAAGAACGTTGTACACATCAGGAATACTAGAGGCTTCTGACTGAACACATAAAACAAGGTCATCTTGTCTTGCTTGAAAAGTTATTTTTATGGTTTCAGGTAATCCCACAAACTCAGCTCTATACTTATCGTTGATTTTAATTTTTACCAGTGTTCCATCTACTTTATAAAAAAATTCTTGACAAGTTGGCACACTATTTTGCTCAGAAAAAAACGTACTTGTTTCTATATTTCGTGGAACAAGTGGGCTTAAGATTTGCGAAACAGGAACACAAGATGTAAAAAACAACCCTAAAAAAAACATTTTTTTCATAAAACTCCTTAAAATCACGTTCTGATTCAACTTTGACAACCCGCCCCAAAACCCGCGCTTCCGCCATTTGGAATGGTGGGAACTTTGAGTTATTGGCGTGCAACTCAGGCTTTGGATTATACTCAAAACAATCGGATATTTATAGTCAAAAGAAGTGGTAGGAAGGAATTTATGCCCACTCGAGCGCAAAGGCTGCCTTCATTTCCCCAACCTCTAAGCCCGCATGGTTTTTGATGATTGGGGTTTTTAGCATCTCGAGCGCCGATGGGTTTGACAAGACCCCCAACTGCTCGAGAATTTCAATAATCGCCAAATCTCTGGCGCGTTCAGCGCCATCTTCGATTTTCATGGCAATCCCCAAATGCCCGTGGCTCGAGTGACGCACCGATACACCGACATAGGCTTCTGCCCCGATTTTGGAAATCAGGTTGTCTTGGGTTTGCATCAAGACCGTGTCCGAACGGTTTTTTCCGGCAATCAAATGCGGCTGGTTTCGCATCGCGGTGTAAGCAATCTCGAGTCCGTTGTCATATTCAGGTTGGCTTTTCGGGTCAGCCAAGCGCGACATTGCCAGCGCAGCTTTCTCGAGTGGCACACGAAAACACGGTACACTACAGCCATCTATGCCAATACCAATGTCTTCTAAGCCAAAACAGGTTTTGATGACATTAAAAATTTCTTGTTGCAGCGGATGATCAAACTTTTCATAGTTTTGCGTGGGTAAACCCTTGGCTAAGCAAGCCGCCAGCATCCCCGCGTGTTTTCCACTGCAATTGTTTTGCAAAACAGTTGGTTTTAAGCCAATCACCCGCATTTCTTTACGGGTTTCAGGGTCAAAAGGCGCATGAATACCGCATTTCAGCCAAGCCGAATCCACTCCTGCTCGAGAAAGTAATTCCAGCACGGTTTCAACATGGGTTGCATCTCCTGCATGACTCGCCATAGCAATGGCTAAGTGCCGTTCCTCGAGACTGAGGGTTTGTAGGTGTGGAATCAGCGGCTGAGCTTGAAAAGCCTTGGCACTCGAGCGCAGAAAACTCGAGAACTGCGGATCGCCTAAAGAAGCCACACGCTGACCGCTAGAACTGACCACGACCGCGTGAACTTTGTGCCGAGACTCGAGTAAACCGCCGCGCAGAATGTGGATGTACGCCATTGGCTCAGTCTAAAACAATTTACCGAATGGGTAGGTGCTAACAAATGTCGCTTTTTTTCTTGGGGTTGGGCTGCTAGACTTCTAAAGCTGTATTGGAGATGAATGAGTTACTGGCGCAAGCACTTAAAACCCTTATTAGATGATGAAATCGGTACGATTCGCCGTCATGCCTCGACGCGGGTGGCTTTGGGATTCCCCAACCGCTATTCGGTCGGCATGGCAAGCCTTGGCTACCAAGTGATTTACCGCATGTTCAACGAGGAAGAAGGCTTTTCTTGTGAACGCGCTTTTCTGCCCGATGATTTAGAGCTGTTTAGAAAAACTGGCGAAACCCTGCCGATGCTCGAGAGCGGCAACCCCGTTGGACAAGCCGATATGATCGCACTCTCGGTCAGTTTTGAGTTAGACCTGACCAACATCATTCGTTTCCTCGAGTGCGCTGGGATCAACCCTTGGCGTGAAGAACGTGATGAATCCGATCCGATCATTATTGTTGGAGGTCCTTTGACCTCGAGTAACCCCTACCCAGTTGCACCTTTTGCCGATATTATTTGCATTGGCGACGGCGAGTTAATTGTGCCAATCATCGCCGAAGCATGGCGCGAAGCCAGTTCTCGAGCCGAGTTTTTAGCTGACCTCGAGGGCAGACCGGGTATTTACCTGCCTGACCGCATGAAACACGAACCCATGTGGGCAACCGCCCCCAAAGAAAAACTGCCTGCCTACAGCCAAATTGTCACGCCGCACAGCGAACTGAGCAACATGTATCTGGTCGAAGCCCAGCGTGGCTGTCCGCGCCCGTGTACCTTTTGCTTAGCACGAACCATGTACGGACCCAACCGCAACAACGAAGCCGATGATTTGTTGGCATGTATTCCCGATTGGGTCAAAAAAGTCGGTTTGGTTGGCGCGGCGCTGTCGGACTTTAAGCACACCAAATACGTCGGGCGCACCCTGACCGAACGCGGTGTGAAACTCGGAGTCTCGAGCATCAGAGCCGACACCGTGGACGAAGAACTGGCACAAATCCTGCGCGATGGTGGACTGCGTTCCTTTACCGTGGCATCCGATGCGCCAAGTCAACGTCTGCGCGACTGGATGAAAAAAGGTATTTCCGAAGCCGATTTACTGCGAACCGCGCATCTATCCAAAAAACTGGGTTTCTCGAGCCTGAAAGTTTATATGATGATTGGCTTACCACCCGAAAACGACGATGACATCACCGAGTTGATTGCCTTTAGTAAAGAACTGGCGGGCATCACCAAAGTCGCTATGGGCATCTCGCCATTTGTACCAAAGCGCCACACGCCGCACCATGCCGACCCGTTTGTCGGTGTAGAAGCTATTGAAAAGCGCTTCAAGCGCATTCAAAAAGAACTGCGCCGTGATTTAGAGCTGCGTAATGTCTCGGCAAAATGGGCTTGGGTTGAACAAGTCATTGCTCGGGGTGACTCGAGCATTGGAAAAGCCGCTTATTTGGTCAAAGACAACGAAAGTTACAGCGCTTGGATTAAAGCCCTCGAGGAAATCGGCTGGAAAGACGAATACGCTCATAACATCGTGACCTTCGAGCAGCAGCCTGGGCAGGTCATCAAGCCGAGTGTGCCGATGCTCTATGCCTAAGATGCAACTTTTCCTCGAGTGTGGTCGTAATAGGTGAGTAAGTCATTGGGCTATGAGCTGTGAGCTATGAGCTGTGAGCTGTGAGCTGTGAGCTGTGAGCTGTGAGCTGTGAGCTGTGATGCCTATTTGATGATTTCGAGGAAAGGGATTTCGTGTGAACAAAACCAGTAAACGCAGCCAAGCCATAAGCCTTGCCCTGATTGCCAGTGTCAGCCTGATTTCGTGCAGCGACGAGGAATACCAAACTTCTCGAGCCATGTACAGCAGCCGTGCCGAATGCGAACAAGAATGGGGGGTCGGCGATGACCGTTGCTACTCGAGCGGTGGGTATCATTACGGACCGCACTTTATTTTCTTCGGCGGACGCGGTTATTACTACCCATACCGCTCTGGTGTGCCAAGTTCTACACCCACACCTGCGCCGAGTACCGCCAATTTCTCGAGTGGTGGGGCGTTAAGCGCTGGCATCATTGCCAACACGGGCATCTCGAGGGGTGGTTTTGGCGCTCGAGGTGGCGGCTTTGGGTTTGGTGGATGAAACGTATTTTCATGCAGCCGCGCCCCAATTATAAGCAGCGTCTCGAGGCGCATGGTTTTGCTTTTCACACCATAGACAACGGTGTCTACTGGGATGAACGTGTGGCGTACCAGTTTTCTGAGCGCCAAATTCTCGAGTTGGAACAAGCAACCCAAAATGTCTTTAAGCTCTGCATGGCAGCCGTGGATCATGTGATTCACCGCAACCGATTTGCTGAATTAAAAATCTCCGAGCCGTGGGCAGAGTTGTGTCGCCAAAGCTGGAACGCCGATGACCCAACCATCTACGGACGCTTTGATTTTTCTTATGGCACGGGCGGCACACCCAAACTGCTCGAGTTTAACGCCGATACCCCAACCGCGCTGCTCGAGGCGGCTGTTGCCCAATGGGTTTGGCTCGAGGAGATGATTGCCTCGGGTCATCTGCCCGAATCAGCCGATCAATTCAATTCGATCCACGAAAAACTGCTCGAGCAACTGGGGTTCTTAAAAGCCCGTCGAGGGCTAAAAAACCTGCATTTTGCCAGTGTGCAGAGTTCAAGTGAAGATGCTGGCACAGTCGAGTACCTGCGCGACATTGCCATGCAAATTGGCATTGCCACCAAGCACCTTGGAATGTACGACATTGGTTGGAATGCCGACACCAAGCGCTTTGTTGACCTCGAGAACCAAGAAATCCAGTTTTTATTTAAGCTCTACCCGTGGGAGCATCTGATCGAAGAACCCTTTGGACAATTTATCCTACAAAAAACCACCACCTTAATTGAACCCGCTTGGAAAATGATCTTATCCAACAAAGGTATCCTGCCGATTCTTTGGGAACTCTCGCCGGGGCATCCAAATTTACTGCCAAGCAGCTTCGCGCCGATTTCAGGCAATCGGGTGCGTAAACCATTCTTCTCGAGGGAAGGCGCGAACATCCGCATTGAAGCCAACGGACAAACCCAAAGCAGTGGCGGCGAGTACGGACAAGAAGGCTATATTTACCAAGCCTATGCCGCCCTACCCAACTTCGATGGCAACCACCCTGTGATTGGCTCATGGGTGATTGGTGACATGGCAGCAGGCATAGGCATCCGTGAGGACAACAGCCAAATCACCACCGACACCTCGAGATTCGTGCCGCATTATTTTGTTTGAGTAGAGCCTCCAAAGGAATACCCATTTGATCGTATTTACAGGGCAGACACAGGGGTCTGCCCCCTACAAAATCATAAATGCCACTATTTACCTAAATATCGTAGACTCGAGATCATGGATGTTTTACTGCCAGCCATTGCGCTTGATGTTGGCGTTGCCCGCATTGGCTTAGCCGTTTCAGACTCGAGCGGACGATTTGCCTTTGGACGAGGATTTATTACGCGCCAAAAGTTACCCATAGATATTGCAGCGCTGCAAAAACTGATGCAACAAGAACAAGCCAAAACCGTGGTGGTGGGCTTACCACTTCGCACCGATGGCGGTTATTCAGGGCAAACCCAACGGGTGCGTGCTTTTGCCAAAGACCTCGAGCGAGCAGGATTTATCGTGGTATTGCAAGACGAGCGATTCACCACCAAGCTCGCCAACAGCCAATTGCTGGTCACAAGCAACAAACGAGACCGTCTCGAGAAAGGATTAACCGATACCCAAAGTGCGGTGCTGATTTTACAAACGTTCCTCGAGAAACGCCGTGCTGAACTCGAGCGGTTAGAGGATACTGAACTCAATCGCTTAGAGGACGGTGAACTCGAGAATGTATCACCATAAACTTTAAATGGGTGAGGCAAAACCCATAGACATCAACTTAAGGAGTTTTCTTAAGGATTAAGTCGTAAAAACGCAATGCCTCACGAACTCCCCCTCGCTTCGCTCGACCCCTCACAGAGGGGTGCTGGTGTTATGAATTTGGCTTCTCGAGTCTCATAACTGGAACGAAAAGACAGCCCGAACCCCTCTCCCTGCGCGAAGCGCATCGTTTGGGAGAGGGTGACGAAGTCGGGTGAGGGGCTGACCGACCATGATTTTATGCGTACTGAGAATTTTTGTTCTCGAGCAAAAACTCGAGCGTTCAGCCTCAAGCTTCTTTTGGCGTGTCAAAAATCGGATTTTGAAAAGCCCGTAGCACCAAAAGCAGTGCAATCAATAAAAATCCTGCACCCACAAAAAAAGCAATGCCCGGAATCTTGGTTGGTGCAGCCTCGGAAATAAAATAGCCAAATAAGAAATTCGCCATCAGTGGCGCGACCACACCGGTCAGACTGGCAAGGCTGGCGAGACTGCCTTGTAATGCGCCTTGCTCGTTGGCTGGCACGCCCCTCGAGACCATGCCTTGGGTGGCGGGTCCACCAATGCTACCAATTGCACCAGCAATGATAATCGCGTACATCATCCAACCTTGGGTGGCTAAGCCGTACAAAATAAAACTAATCATGCCTGTGACTTGCCCAATGATGATTGCGTTTTTCTCGCCGAATCTTGGCAGTAAGATTCGGATTAAGCCGCCTTGCATGATTGCAGCCGTGATGCCAACCACAGCTAGGGAAATACCGACATCTCGAGGAGTCCAGTTAAATTTGTAATCGGTGTACAACACCCAAGTGGTTTGCAAACCCAACTGCGCTAAGTTGGATAAGACAATACTGGCAGTCAGTGCCAGCACCACAGGGTAACGGGTCAGGGCGGTCAGTGAACCGATGGGGTTGGCTCGAGACCATGAAAAAGCCCGTCGGTTTTCTGGGGCTAAGGACTCTGGGAGGATGAAAAAACCATACAGCCAGTTGACCAGTGTCAGACCAGCCGCTACCAAAAATGGCACGCGCAAACCAACATCACCAAGGATGCCACCCAAGGCAGGACCAGCGATAAAACCAAGTCCGAAAGCTGCGCCAACCAAACCAAAATTCTGAGCGCGTTTCTCGGGTGGTGAAATATCAGCAATATAAGCTGTAGCAGTCGAAATACTTGCCGAAGTGATACCTGCAATGATTCGACCAACAAAAAACCAAATCAGGGTTGGAGCAAATGCCAACAGCAAATAATCCACGCCCAGACCAAACAAAGACAGCAGCAGCACTGGGCGGCGACCATACTGGTCGGATAAACTGCCGAGAATCGGCGCACAAATAAATTGCATCAGGGCGTAAACCGCCGAGAGAACGCCTGTGTAAAAAGCGGCGTTGGAGGTGTTGTTGCCTGTGAATTCTTCAATTAACTTCGGCAGCACGGGAATGATTAAACCAATGCCGAGAATATCGAGGAAAAGCGTAAAGAAAATAAAACCAATAGCAGGGGTGGATTGCTTCATCTTCCGTAATACTACACCTAAGTTCTACCCAAAACAGAAGCTCGAGAATTCAGAACCCAAACCTTGCATTGGAAAATTTGACAAATCAGAAACACTCTGATAAAATTTAACTGTAAACATAATTTCTCGAGTCACGCTAAGCTCCAACATTCCGTTAAATGCCAATCAACTCAAATCCATGAAAAACTCGAGGTCAAGATGAACAAACCCCACTGAACACGGCATGAACAACCGCCGTGTTGTTTGCTATTTCACCCCACCAAGACTGCCAAGGGATTAAACTACGATTATGGACTTATCAATTGGAACGACCCTGAACCTGAACCTGACCATCAAGCAACTCGGGCGCAAAAAAGCCTTGACGACTCGAGTCTACCCGCTTGGCGATTTTACGATGCAGCCAACCTTAAAAGAATTGATCCAGCGCATTGTTACGCTCGAGGTTGAAGCCTTTTTGCAACGCCAAACCGATAACCAGTTCTTGCGGGTGCTGACTGAAACCGAGCTGCTCGAGGCTGCTGAAAGCGGAAAAATCAGTTTGGGTGGACAAGAGTACAAGCAAGAAGTCAACACCGATGAAGCCATTCAAACTGCGATTCAGGCTTTTGAAGATGGTTTGTACTACGCCTTTTACGGTGACAATCAAATCGAGCGCCTAACCGACACCGTGAACCTCGAGTACAACCAAGAAATCATGTTTTTGCGCCTTGTGGCGCTGGCGGGGGGCTAAATGCTGAGCCGTGAACAAGCCCAAGAGATCATTAAAGCCGCGACCCTCGAGAACCACAATGCACTGCTGGCAACCAGAATTAGCACCTTAGAATCTGGGCTTGCTCAAAAAACATTGGATTATTTGCATATGGATGCTCAGGGCAAGCCGCTCGAGTGGACAGGTGAGAAAGCCTATGAAGAGCGTCGGGATTTTATTGAAGCGGCGCGTAAAGTCTTTGGTGCGATCACCCAAGAAGAATTTGATGCGGTGCTGCAAGTATGGTTTCCTCGTTTTGCCAAGGTTGTTCAAAAAGCCTTAATAACAGAAGAGATCACTTGGCAAGGGTTTCGCTCGGGTAGACAACCCACAATCCCTGAACAAATTAACCGTTGCCAATCATGGCGTTCATTGACTCGAGAGTACGACCAGCCCCTCGAGTGGTTTGCTGAACACGCCACTTATATGTATGGCAATCAATTGACCCCGCTTTTTGTAGCTGCAATTGACCAAGGCAACACCAACATTTTAGAAATGTTTATTCAAACATGCAGCTCTGAGCATCCTGTTTCAGTCATGGGCGATCATATCACCCGTACTTTACTTCAAATCAGCAATCCCAAAGGCTGGGAGATGATTGAAAAATTACTGCTGGCTGCTCAGCGTCAAGAAGGACTGCGCCAAAGTATTTTTAGTGCCATAACCACAGCCCACCCACAAGCCATTGCAAGAATGTTCAGGCTTATTCTTGAGCATGATTTGCTGCGTTTTTCTTCCAGTGTGCAATGGGCGCAAGGCTTCTTGCCATTGCTACCACCCGAAGCCACACCCAAAGTTCTCGATAATGCACTTAAGGATTTTGCAATTCGACTCGAGCAACCACAAACCAGCCGTGAACTACTGAAGAACACAGCAGTTACGCCTGATCTGACCGAATTCTACTTTGCAGTGCATATGTTAGCCCGAATTAATCTCAGTGAACAACGAACCCTTTTACAGCCTTGGCTTAGCCACATCAACCCTGAAATGCGATTGGTTGCGTTGCACTTATTCTTTCATTATGAAGTCAGAGATGATATTCAACCACAATTGCAGCAGATGCTCTTTGATCCCGATGACCGCGTGGCTATTCAAGCCTTCTCGAGGGTCAGTTTCATGGCAATCAGTCAAACAGAAGTAGAACAAGCCTTTGCAATACTGGAAAAGTGTTTAGAACGTTTTCCTAAAAAAATGGTTTTCCCTGCTGTTGCCACTTGGACACGACAGATTCAACTTGAACCAGAAAGTATTGTCACCAAAATGTTTGCCGTGGTCGAAAAAACCAATCCGCGAGCCGTGCTGAAATACCGCTCGCAGATGAGTGGGGGTACACAAGCAAGTTTAATTCATGCCCTAACCAAAGAAACCCCTTGGCAAGCCGACATTCGTGAGCTTGTGATTGAGGGCTTACACAGCAAAGATGAGTACCCTCGAGACAGCGCCATCAATGTCATCAATGCACATAAAATCCCACTCGAGGATCACGAACTTCTACCGCTCGAGAAGCTGCTGACTCGCAAAAGCGTGGATGTGCGAAAACAAGCGATTCAATTGATTCTAAACCAAACCCCAAGCATTGCTGCCTCGAGTGCAGCGCGGTTAAAAATTGCCAAGACCCCAGAACAGAAAAAAGCAGGGGATGAAATCCTGCAAGCGCTGGAGGCTCGAGCCAATACTGAAAATATACCTAGCCCCTTAGATGGTTACGGTTTGTTTGACCCTGCGTTACGCAGCCCCGCCTTTGCGCTCGAGCAAAAAAATGTTGTGCTGGTCACACCTGCTGCCCTAAAATGTCTCGAGTCTTTAATGGCTTTGATTGAAAGTCAGCAGCAAACCATTATTGACATTCAACATTGGGATGGTTCAATCCAACAAGTTCCGTTTAGCAATTATACCTTGCCTATGTACCGCGAAAATGCTGAACTGACACTTCTTGCCCAGTGGCAGAACATACCTCTGCATCAAGTTTGGGAGAACTGGTTTAGCAATCGTTCCAACAAAGAACGCGATGCTGACGGACTCGAGTTGTTTCGAGCTACCATCATCCTCCCTTGGATGGAAAAACCAGCCAATGAAACACCCCTCGAGCAACAATTACCCGAATACCAAGCCTTCTATAATCGGTACTTTGGTAAATTACCACGTCATGAAGCCAAACAAGATCAGTCCAACATCAAAACCAATCTGGTGTACTTGCTGACATGGTTCAGGGATTTGTACCCCCCTCAGCTCGAGCATGACTTTGCTTTGGATCTGATCGAAGATCAACTGGCATTGATGATTCCAGCTATTGAAACACGCTTCAAAACTTTCTTAAAGCAAGATGAAATTGTTCCAGATGCGGAAAGCTTAAAAGATGACCCAACCTACAAAGGTTTGCTCAGTTTAATGCCACTGAACATCACCATCCACACCAGTCGGGTTCAAAAAACCAAAGCCCAACAAATCCGAGATTGGCAATTAAACCACACCATCCATCAGCGATTGTGGTGGAATGCTGTTCGCTGGATCAGCACTCAGCACGTTTTAGCCGCTTTAGAAGCAGGGATTGCCAATCAAACCGATGTGATGGATGCCTTAATCGGACCAAATAACCTCAATCCAAAAGTTCCGATTGAAAGCCATAACGCCTTTCTTGCTTTCACCAAACGCAAACCACACGGGCTTGTTCTCGAGTACCCACAACTCAAAGATTTTGTCAAGCAATGCGTTGACCGTGTTCTCGAGATTGAATTAAAACGCGGTGATTTACCCACGGCTGTGACCAAAGCGGCTGGTAAAATCGAGTACCTTGAAGGCACAACTTATTTGGCGCAGATTCTACAAGCCTTGGGACGCGATAACATTGTTCGCGGCAGTGGTGGCTATTACTATGGCAACCATGAAAAACCCCGCTTGGAACTCTTCTCGAGTTTACTCAAAGTTTGTTACCCCGCCCCAAGCGACACCACCAAAGACTTTGCCACAGCCATCAAAAAAGCTGGTATTTCTGAACAACGCCTGCTCGAGCTTGGGCTGTTCGCACCACAATGGGTGTCGTTTGTCGCGGCTGCCATCGGTTGGAAGGGACTTGACCAAGCCATGTACTGGCTCTTGGCGCACACCAAAGAAAGCAGTTGGAGTGGCAATCAACAAGAACTTGAGGGTTGGAAAGCCGAAATGGCGCAACTCACGCCACTGACTACCCAAGATTTGATGGACGGCGCAGTGGATGTGGCATGGTTTAACAAAGTCTACAAAGACCTTGGTCAAACACGCTGGGCGCAACTCTACGAAGCTGCCAAGTACACTTCGAGTGGTACAGGTCACGCTCGAGCCAAACAATTTGCTGATGCGATGCTTGGCAAATTATCCGAAGCCGATGTGCAAAAACGCATTCTCGAGAAACGCCACCAAGACAGCCTTCGGGCGTTTGGCTTGTTGCCCTTGCCAAAGAATAAGGACGCGGCGCTGCTGGCGCGTTTTGAGACTGTCCAGACGTTTATCAAAGGCAGCAAAAAATTTGGTTCGCAACGCAAAGAATCCGAAGGTCTTGCGGCTCGAATTGGACTCGAGAATTTAGCGCGGACGGCTGGTTACTCCGACCCCATGCGTCTCGAGTGGGCAATGGAAATCAAAGCCGTGGCTGACCTTGCCAAGGGTGCGGTGAAGCTCAAAAAAGGCGATGTTGAATTTATCTTATCGGTGGCAGAAGACGGCGAGCCGAACTTTGTCATTCTGAAAAATGGCAAGACCTTAAAAGACATTCCTGCCAACCTAAAAAAAGACGAAGCCGTTCTCGAGCTTCGCGCCAGACGCAAAGAACTCGAGAACCAACGCAGCCGAATGCGCGTATCCTTAGAACGAGCCATGGTTCACGGCGATGAATTCACCACCAAAGAACTGCGCGACCTGACCAAGCACCCCATTGTTAAACCCATGCTCGAGCAATTGGTGTTTATTTCCGAAAAGCACATGGGTTTTCTAAGCGCTGACGGTAAGAACCTGATTAGCGCCAACGGCGAACTGCTTGAGCTAGGCAAGACTTTTCGCTTGGCGCATCCTGTGGATTTGCTCGAGTCTGGCACTTGGAGCGAATTCCAAGCCGCGTTTTTTGCTGCTAAGCGCCAGCAGCCATTTAAGCAAATCTTCCGCGAGTTGTACCTTTTAACCGAAGCGGAAAAACTCGAGAAAACCAAATCCAGTCGTTACGCAGGGCATCAAGTCAATCAGCGTCAAAGTGTGGCGCTGCTCGGCTCGAGAAATTGGGTTGTACCCTATGAAGACGATGCCAGCCGCACCTTTTTTGCCGAGGGTATTACAGCGCATGTCAGCAGCAAGTACGGTTGGACAACTCCTGCCGAAGTCGAAGCACCAGCGCTGGACACGGTTCACTTTACCAAACGCAATGAATGGAAACCGCTTGACCTCGAGAGCATTCCCAAGCGCTTGTACTCCGAAGTCATGCGCGACCTTGACTTGGTGGTATCGGTGGCGCACGTCGGCGGTGTTGACCCCGAAGCCTCACAAAGCACCACGGAAATGCGAGCGGCGCTGCTCCTCGAGACACTGCGACTTTTGAAGCTCGAGAATGTCAAAATCGAGAAATCAGTGGCACTGATTCAAGGGCAGATTGGGCGGTACAGCGTGCATCTTGGCAGTGCCGTGGTGCATCAACAACCCGGTGGAGCAATTTGCTTGGTGGCAGTGCCGAATCAGGCTCGAGGACGGATTTTCTTGCCTT
>JAAFJQ010000082.1 GCA_013298185.1 Deinococcales bacterium | reverse complement strand
AGCGACCAGCATTCCTGTTAGCGCCAGATTGGCTGCTACGCTTAGGTCAATCCCCCTCGAGATGATAATTGGCATTTGCACCAATGCCAACAAGAGCAGCAAAGCACTGTCATGCCAAATGGCATCAAGGGTTTTTACAGACACAAAACTTGGTGAAATAAAACCAACCCCAAGAAACCCAAGCAATAAAAACCCTGCCAGAATCCATTCGCGGCGATAGTTTGCAAAAATTGGATTCATGCGTCCACCCCAGCTGCTTTTGCGACAATGTCCTCGGCTCGAGCCGAAGCTGCTTCAAATTCTGCCACAATTCGCCCTTCACGCATCACCAGAATTCGGTCAGACATGCTTTTGACTTCGGGCAGTTCAGAACTGACCAGAATCACAGCTAAGCCATCAGCCACCATTTGGCTCATTAAACTATGCACTGCCGATTTTGCCCCAACATCAATGCCTTTGGTTGGTTCATCCAAAATCAGGATGCTTGGTTTGGTAGCAAGCCATTTGCTCAGCACCACTTTTTGTTGATTACCGCCACTCAGTTCTGAAACCAACTGCTCGAGATGCGCGGCTCGTAAAGAAAGTTTGGTTGCCAGTGGCATGGACAGTGCTTCTTCTTTGCGTTTTGAAAGCCACGCCCCCAAAACCCCCAGACTCGAGAGACTGATGTTCTGCACGATACTCATGTCTAAAATTGCCCCAGCCGTTTGTCGGTCTTCTGGTACGTACACCAAACCGTGGTGCATTGCATCGGCAGGGGATTTGATGCTGACTTTCTGCCCAGCAATTTGGATTTCGCCAGTTGCTTCAGGATTTAAGCCAAAAATGGCTTGCATCACTTCACTTCGCCCCGCGCCAATCAAGCCATAAAAACCAAGGATTTCACCGCGCCGCAGGGAAAAACTGATGTTCGCAAATTCAGTTGGATGCGAGAAATCATTGACCTCAAGAATCGTCTCGAGCAGAGGCACAAGTTGCTTGGGGAAAAGCTCACCAACTTCACGCCCTGCCATCAGTTTTATAAGGGCTTCGGAATTCGTGTCTTTGATTGCCCCACTGCCGACCATCAAACCATCGCGCAGTACAGCATAGGTGTCGGCATAGGCAAAAATCTCATCGAACTTATGGGTGACTAAGATAATCGCTTTATTCTCGGCTTTGAGTTGCTGCACCACCGCAAAAAAATCCTCAATTTCGGCTTTGGAAAGCGCCGCCGTGGGTTCATCCATAATCACCACACTGGCATCTTGGGTTAAAGCCCGTGCAATCTGCACCAAGTGCTTTTGTGCCACGCTCAAGGTTTTTAAAGGCGCTTCAGGATTGAGTTTTGCATCAATACGCTGCAAAATGGCTTGGGTTTTCTCGAGCAGCGTTTTCCACTGCACCAAACCAAATCGGGTCGGTTGATTCCCAATCCAAATGTTTTCAGCCACCGATAATTCATCGAACATCACCGTTTCTTGGTGAATCGCGGTGATACCAGCCTTCCAAGCGCTCTGAGGACTCGAGAAGACCTGCGGCACACCAGCCAAGCAAATCTGCCCAGAGTCAGGTTGGTACAACCCCGTTAGCATCTTCACAATCGTGGATTTACCCGCGCCGTTCTCGCCGACCAGCGCCAGCACTTGCCCACGCTCGAGCGAGAAACTGACATCGGTCACGGCTTTGGTTGCGCCAAAGTGTTTTTTTATTTTTTCGATAGAAAGAAAATTCATGGTTTTATAAAAAGGTTAAAGAGAAAAGCGGTACTCCAAAGGCAATATCTCACCGACTTGGAAAAAGAGGAAGGAGGAGTCTTTTACTTTCCTCTTTCCTCTTTGACCTTTCCTCTGCTCTTTAGAACGCTTTGGCGAACTTGTCTACGTTGTCCTTGTTGAAGGTAAACGGCTCACCCATTGGCGCTTCGAGGTTGGCGTCGAGGGTAATTGTTCCCATGCGTCCGATGCTGACTTTCTCACCTGCGCGTCCTCGAGCCTTGTTGGTCGCAAATTGGTAAGCGGCGAACACAGCGCTGTAACCAAGGTCAATTGGATTCCACAGGGCAAAGGTGTCCACTGCGCCAGCTTTGACATACCCTGCCATTTCTGAGGGCAAACCAAGACCTGAAACAAAGACTTTGCCAACCAATTTTTGGTCAATCACGTACTTGGCAGCTGCTGCAATACCCACCGTGGTTGGGGCAATGATGCCTTTGAGGTCTGGGTATTTGGTCAGCAGCCCTTGGGCTTCGCGGTAGGACTTGTCGGATTGGTCATCGCCGTAGACGGTGTCCACCAGTTCCAGACCAGCGTACTTGGGGTCTTTGAGGGTTTCTTTCATCGCAACAATCCACGCATTTTGGTTGGTGGCTTGCGCGGTGGCTGAAAGAATCGCAATTTTACCTTTACCACCCAAAGTTGCGGACATCATTTCAATTTGCTTGCGTCCGATCAAAGCAGTGTTCGATGGGTTGAGGTGCATCAAACGCCCTTCTTTGGCGATACCGCTGTCCCAAGAAATGACTTTGATACCTCGAGACGCAGCGCGTTTGGAAATAGCAACCAAGGCGTTCGGGTCGTTAGCCGAAACTGCAATTGCATTGACACGCTGTGCAATTAACGAGTTCATTTGTTCGATTTGCCCTTCGGCGGTGGCAGCAGTCGGACCGGTGTAAATCAAATCCACATTGCCAAGTTGCTTGGCAGCTTCTTCGCCGCCGGTGCGAGCGGCTTCAAAAAAACCATTGCCTAGGCTTTTGACCAGCATGGCGATTTTGTAACGCCGAGCTTGCGCGTCTGTCAGGCTTGCCACGCCAATTGCGATTGTTCCGAATGCTGCCAATCCAAGTATCCAAGCACGACGATTCATAGGTTGCCTCCAAAGCAGTGCCGTTGCAAAAGCCAAACGCCTTTGAACAAATTTTTGTTTCTTTTTTGCACTGTTGTGTAAAATTACCTCAACCAATCAAGCTCTGTCAAGCCAAGAAATCACGATTATCTTCACTTCATGGCTTGTGTCACCTCGAGATAAACTCAGCCTTCATCTTCGTTTGCTAGGATGGCACTTGTGTTTGGAATTGACCTCGAGAATCTGATTAAAACCGTTGGTTACGTTGGCATGTTTGCGATTATTTTCATTGAAACAGGCTTATTGGCTGGCTTTTTCCTGCCCGGCGATACGCTGCTCTTAACGGCGGGAATTATTGCCGCCACTGGTAAACTCGAGTTGGCTCTGGTGATTGTCGTTTGCGCTTTGGGCAGCATCTGCGGTGACCAAATGGGTTACTTTATTGGTAAAACCTTTGGTACTCGGATTTTTAGTCGCCCACAATCAAGGTTATTCGATCCGCAAAACGTGGTCAAAGCCAAAGCCTTTTTTGATAAATACGGAATGCTCACCATCATTGTGGCACGGTTTATTCCAGTCATTCGGGCTTTTGCGCCAACCATGGCGGGTGTGTCTGGTGTGCCGTACCAAAAATTTCTTGGCTTAAGTATTGTTGGCGGCATTCTCTGGGGTGCTAGTGTCACCAGCCTTGGTTATTTTCTAGGGCAAGTGATTGGCGCGGCTACGTTAGAAAAGTATTTACTCGGTATCATCGCAGTTGGCATTTTAGCTGGAGTGATCCCAAGTGCTTTGCATATGCTGCGCTCGAGCAAAAGCCATTCGTGATAAAAAGATCAACTGATTTCGTCGCCTGTTTCTTTTTTGGCGTATTTTTCAGAAATCAATTTCACGGCTAAGTCATGATGATCCGAGTTCAAACGTGGTGTGGCTGGGGTGAGAACAATGCCTTCACGGATGTGCAAACCCTTGCCAGAAACCGTTTCAAGACCGTCTTTTAAGGCAAGAACAGACTCGAGATCAAAGCCTCCTTGGTAAAGAACTGGCACAAAGTTATTTTTGAACCACGCATCTAAGCTCGAGTAAGCCAGCACTTGTCCGTTTCGAACGACCTTAAAAATTTTTATGATCGGTTTTGACTGACCATACGAAAAGCCTTTTTGAATTGGTAGCACCTCGGCAAAAATTTGCACTTCGCCATCTGGGTAGATGCTGTTTACCGCCTCGAGCAAACCTGTGTGATGAGCCGCCAGCCAGTACGTGTTGCTGCTGCTTTCTTTGATACCCAAGCCTTTTTGTGATAATCCCTTGGAAGTCACCACCCACTCGAGGGCAGCATTGCGGTAGTACACACCTTGCGAGCCGTGGAGTTTTTCTGTGACCAGCACAGGTTCACCGATTATAAATTCGCTTTGGTAAATGCCAAATTGTTCAACGTCGTGTTCGGTGAAAAGCGCCGTGGTTTTGTTGGACAGGCTTTCGACTTCGCCTGCCAAATGCGTGGGAATCGGAGCTTCGTAAAAACCGATACCAAGCGCTTCAGAAATATCCTCGTCAAAGGGTAAATCCTCGTAACCAGCGTTAGGAATAATCACACCTTGTGAAACTTCGCCACGCAGACGAATCACACCCACACGGTTTTTGGCTTCGCCATGCAAATAAGAAATACCAGTCTCGGTGTTGACATACCGAGTTGCTAACTGAGGCGGCAACAAAGACTTTTCAGGGGCAACAATAATCACATCGCCGTCTTGGTACATGCCTTTTTGCACCACCAACTGAAACATGCCAACCTTGCATAACTCGAGACGTTCCGCGTTGCTGTGCGGAAATAACTTGGCTTTTGCTTTGACCACCATTCGTTGTGCCATTCACTGAGCATACGGCACAGGCAAGAAGCAGCCATCAGCGAATTGACGTACTGCCCATGAAAGGCATGACGACTCAATCAAGCCACCCTCGAGACAATTATAAAATTACTGGTTGCCAATACCAAAAACATTATTTGGATCGAGGTGCTTTTTAGCCCCTTCTATCCACGCTAAACCAGCATCGGACTTCACATCCTTGACAAAACCAGCCCGTAATTTGCCAACGCCGTGGTGGTGCGAAATCGAACCACCGTTCTCGAGAATCGCTTCCCTTGCCGCATGTTCCAGCACCGCAAACTGCTCAGCGGGGTTTTTGATGCCAGTCGCAAGCGTGGCAAGGTAAAAATAAACGGCTGCTCCAGAGTGATACAACTGTGTGACACGCCATGAAATCATTGGATAACCCGGTAAGCCAAGGCGTTTATGTTCTGCTAAGACTCGAGTTTTTACGGCTTCGCACATTTGGGGTAGGTCAGTCCACGAGACACTGGTTTCAAAAGACTCTGCCATCACCCCAAAACGCATGAAAAAATCGCGGATGTACGCAATCGCAAAGGTCAGTTGATAACCGCGTTTGCCGTTTTCGCTGCCTGCGCGGAAACCACGGAAACGTTGTGCCAATTGTCCAACTTTAGCCGATTGCAGCGCAGCTTCTTGGCGTGAACCTTCGTACAAAAGCGTACAAGCGCACATTGAATTGGGGTCAAAGCCAAGGGGTCCTGTGACCAATGCCCGCTCGAGTTTGGATTTGGTGGCTTTCCAACCAGTTTGTTCGGGTTTTAATGCTTGTCCAAATTGAAATTGCAAGTTGTCCATCAGTCGGGCGCTGGCGGGATACGGCGGGTGCTTTGCCAGTTCACGCATAAACTCGTAACCATCGGCAAAATTCTTAAACAGCACCGAGTCAAATTGCTGCACTTCGGGCATGGCAAAAATTTTCACAAAGGCACTGGTGATGATGCCGTAATTGCCCTCTGAGCCGAACGCCAGTGTGCGCGGGTCAGTTCCCATGCTTTCGCGGGGCATGGCACGACCCTCGATTAAGCCTTTGGTGGTGACCATGCGGATGTCGAGGACAATATCTTCGATGTTGCCGTAACGGTTTTTCTTCATGCCGCTTGAGCGTGTGGCTATCCAACCACCCAAGGTGGAAAATTCGTTGCTGTCAGGTTCATGACCAATCGTAAAACCGTGCTTCTCGAGTTCAGCTTGTAAATCCGAGCCAACAATCCCAGCCTGCACATGGGCAATGCGGTTTTCTTTGTCCACCGATAGCACTTTGTTCATACGGCGCATGTCCACCGAGACAATCGGGCGCGGGTCTTGGGGCGGGCAAGCCAAAGCATGAGACACATTTGAGCCACCACCAAAAGGCACGAGCGAAACCTGATGCTCGAGTGCCAACTGCACAAGGCGCTGCACCTCCTGTTCAGAAGTCGGGTAAACAATCACATCCGGAACTCGAGCCAGTTGCCCGTGACGAATGGCAAAAACCTCCTCGAGGGAATGACCATGACCGTGTCGGCGCCGAGCATTTTCGTCTTGGCTGAATTCTATTTCGCCCAGCGCAGCAATAAACGCACGGGCATCTTTGGGGGCTGGAATTGGGCTAAGACCTTTGACTTGGTATTCGGGTTGTAAAGTTAGGGTGGTTTGCAAAATGCCATTTGCCCAAGTCAGCAAGTTCGGCAAGCGTTTGCCTGACATTTCGTAACGCGAGCCAATCAGTTTGACCGAATTATCCTCGAGGTCAAGCCCAGAGTCGGTGTAACCCCAGCCATCAAAACGCTCGCCGCGAGGTACGGATGGATCAATTGCTTCTTTTGACATAAGCACAGTATAAAGCCCAAAAGCGCAAAGACGAAAGTTTTTTGACTTCATTTGATTGGCTCGAGGTTATTCTTCATCCTCAAGTGTGATCATTCTTCATCCTCGAGCAGTGGCAATGTCACTGTGAAGGTTGTGCCTTGCCCTAACGTAGACTGCACTTTGACATGTCCACCGTGGGCTTTGGTGATTTGGGCAACGATGGCTAAGCCCAACCCTGCGCCTCTCGAGGTTGCGCCTTTGACAAATTTATCAAAGATGCGTGGCAGCAATTCTGGGGCGATACCCGCGCCTTGGTCGGTCACAATCAGTTCAAGTTGTTGTTGGTTGGCTCGAGCCTCGAGTTGTACTTTTTCCACCCCAGCGGCGCGAATCGCATTAGACGTCAGGTTGCGAAGCAACTGGCTTAAACGGTCTGGGTCGCCTAGAAACTCGAGTGGCTGGTCGGGAATTTTAATTTGCACGATATTAAATTCACCAGCGATGCTTTGCAGCAATTCTCGAGCATCCAGCACATGCGGCACGAGTTCTTGAACCACTTCGCCCCTCGAGAGTTGCAGGAGGTCTGAAACCAAACGGGTCATGTTTTTGGCAACTCGGGTGGCATCTTCTAGCACTTTATGGCTTTCAGGGCTGGCGTCTCGTTTGGCTTGGCGCACATAGCCTTCGATGGCGGTAACCGGTGTGCGGAGTTCATGGGCGACTTCGGCTAAAAAAGTTTTTTGTGCCGCAAAAGCCGTGTTTAAGCGCAGTACCAATCGGTTTAAGGTGTCCACCAGCACCCCGAGTTCGTCTCGAGCGCCAGTGTAAGCCAAGGGTTTGAGGTTGGTTTCGCTCAAATCTTGGGCTTGACGTGCCACGCTTATCAGTGGGCGCAAACCAAGTTGTGCCAGTACATACCCACCCAACAGCGCCAGCAGCACCAGAATCGCTGTGACAATCAGGGTGGCAACTTGAACCCGAGATGCCAAATTGTTGATGTACCCAGCGCTGGCGACCACCACCAAAACCACGGGCTTGCTTGGTGGCAAGGGCAGTGGCTCGAGCAGGGCAATCAATTGATTTGAACGCCAGAAGCGTTGTGTTTGAGAAACCAACTTGATTTCATTTGGATCAATCTCGAGTTTTTCGGGGTTTTGTAATTCGCGCCCATCGTCGTAAAAAATCGCGTACCGTGTTCCGCCCAGCAACTCGAGGTTGGTCGGTACGGCACCGGGTTGATTTGAAGCAAAGAGTTTTTGTACTTGCTTGGCATCGGACTCGAGCAAACCACGCTGATAGGTTTCCAAGGTGCTTGAAACCACGGCGCTGACCACCGTACCCAGCGTCAAAGCAAACAAGACCAGCAGGAGCGCCATGCCTGCGGCAACCCGCCAACGCAGGCTCATGGCGTTACTTTACTGCCCCTTGAGGGCATAGCCAATGCCACGCACGGTGCGAATCACACCGTAGCCATCCACGTCGCGCAGTTTTGAACGGATATTTGCCATGTGAACATCCACAACATTGCTGTTTTCGTCTAAGTTGCTGCCCCAGACACCGCGCTCAATTTCTTCGCGGGCGTAAACCCGCCCGGGCTGACGTGCCAAAAATGCCAACAATTCAAATTCTTTGGGCGATAAACGAATTTCTTTACTGCTGTAACGCACAATCCGTTTTTCCATGTGAATCTCGAGCAGACCCAAAGTAATGGCGTCACCACCACGGTGTTTACGCAGTTGCACCCGCACCCGAGCCACCAATTCAGCCGCTTCAAAGGGTTTGGTTAAGTAATCATCCGCTCCACCTTCAAGCAAGGAAACCTTGGTCGAAACCGCGTCCAAAGCCGTTAAAATAATGATTGGAATATCAGAAGTTTTCCGCACTCGACGGGCAATTTCTGCGCCATCAAAGTCGGGTAAGCCCAAGTCTAAAATCACCAAATCTGGCATCACTTCTCTGGCGGCGGTTAAACCACTGACACCGTCAGCCGCAGTAGCAACCACAAAGCCAGCTTCCTCGAGTTCAAATCGCAGTACCCGTGTGATGTCCGGGTCATCTTCGATCACCAATATCCGTGCAGTCTCCGCCATACATTCCCCTCTTTGCGGTTATTCTAACGCATTCATCAAAGACTTGCACAAAAATGAAGTTTTTTTGGTTATGCTACTTCTAGGCAAGCGCCAACATTTCTTGGCAAAGCCAATTCAAAAGTTTTGAAAGGACGAATTCTATGCGTAAATGGCTAATTGTTTTTCTGACGGTTCTGGGTTTGGCGACACAAGCCAACGCTCAAGATTTCAGCATCCGGGCTGGCTTGGGCTTGGTGTTTAGTAATCCGATCACTTTTGGCGTGGATGCCAAACTCTACGCTCTAAGTGTTGCACGGATTGCTCCAGCGGTGAATCTGGGAATTATTGGTAACATTGGTTTGAATTTTGGTGGTGGTGTTGCAGGTGCGGTATCGGCAGGACCTGCAATTGTTTTTAGCTTTGACCGTGGGTCTGGTTTTGTGTATGCAGGCATCAATTTAGGCTTGGCTTTTGATTCCAGTGGCACTGCCTTTATTTTTGCTTTTGTTACAGGTGTGGATTATGCGGTGAATTCTAACCTTGGGCTTTTTGCCGACCTCAGTTTGGTGGTTGTGCCGTTCACTTTTGGGTCATTTGATCTGGGTGTGGATTTTGGCTTGTCACGCACCGTGGATGCGTATGTCAAGCTGTCAGTTGGCTTTGGCGGCAGTGGTCGCGTGGGCATTGGTGGCGGCTTGAAGTTCGCACTTTGACCAAATTAAGCGAATGATTTTTTGTTCATAAGTGCAGATTGTTTCCTTTGTGAGACGGTACTTTACACTTATCATCAACGAAAAAAACATTTGTGTGTATAATGACCCGATGGTAGCCGGAGCTGGTCGGACTGGCAAACACCAAATCAAAAGTTTTGAAAGGATACATATGCGTAAAGTTTTGATTATTTTGGCAATCGTTCTCGGTCTTTCGGCTTCAGCAAATGCACAATCGTTCGGCGTCAAATTACTGGGTGTTCAGTACAACACCTTCGACCCAGGCAGAGGCACTGGTTTACAAATTGCTTTGTCTACCTTGTTTTTCAGCTTTGACCTCGAAGGTAATTACATCATTGGACGCGAAACCCTTAGTGCTGACCGTGCTTTTAGTTTGTTTTATGGGGCTGGTGTTCACGCTGGTTTCGTAGGTTTCTTTAGCTTTGGTGTCTTTGGTTTTGGCGCTCACGGTATCATCGGACTGGAGTACTTGTTGCAACCAGGACTTTCTTTGGGCGTTAGTCTTCACCCAGGTATCAGTTTTTACCTGAACAACGTCGGCATTCTGCCGTACTTTGGTGGTGGCTTGTTCCTCAACTTTAAGATCTAACTTTAGTTTTGCCACTCGAGTCGCCCACATTGATTGTGGGCGACCTTGCTTTTGGGGCGTTCACCTCTTCTCGAGACAGTTTTCACAACCTAAAGTAGCGACATGTTCCAAGACCTTCAAGGATTTATTCGTTACCTCGAGCAGAAAGGACAGTTGGTGCGCGTAACCGCACCCGTTTCGCACGACCTCGAGATCACCGAAATTGCTGACCGCTTAATGAAATCTGGTGGTCCTGCGGTGCTGTTTGAAAACGTCATCGGCAAGGACTTTCCGTTGGTGATTGGTCTAATGGCAACCCGTCAGCGCATGGCATGGGCGCTTGGGGTAGAAGACTTAGAGGACATCCCCAACCGCTTAAAGAAACTGCTCGAGATTAAACTCGGCGGTGGGATTCTGGGCTTACTCAGCAACGCCCCAAAACTCAAAGACTTGATTGCCTTACCACCAAGGCGGGTCAGAACCGCCCCTGTCCAAGAAGTCATTTGGCGTGGCGACGAAGTGGATTTAAGTAAAATCCCTGTGCTGAAATGCTGGGAACTGGATGGCGGTCCATTTGTGACGCTGCCACTGGTGATCACCAACGACCCCGAGACAGGCGAAATGAACATGGGCATGTACCGAATGCAAGTCATGAGCAAAAACACCACAGGAATGCACTGGCAGCGCCATAAAACAGGCGCAAAGCATTTAGAAAAAGCCAAAAAACTAGGTAAGAAACTCGAGGTCGCCGTAGCCATTGGTGGCGATCCAGCTTTGATTTATGCTGCGACAGCGCCGATTCCACCTGTGCCGGGCATCAATGAGTACAGCTTAACTGGCTGGCTGCGCGGACGAGGTCAAGAAGTGGTGCGTGGTGTGACGGTCAAACTCGAAGTGCCAGCCAATGCCGAATTTATTCTCGAGGGTTATATTGACCCCGAAGAAGCATGGGTGGTCGAAGGTCCGTTTGGCGATCACACAGGTTTTTACACGTTAGAAGACATGTATCCACTTTTTCATGTGACCGCCATAACCATGCGAAAGAATGCGGTTTACCCAGCCACGATTGTTGGTCGTCCACCAATGGAAGATGCTTATTTAATCGAAACCACCGAACGGATTTTTCTTGTCCCAGCCCAGCTTATCCTGCCCGAGATTGCCGATTATCATTTGCCGCCATGTGGGATTGCCCATAATTTGGTCAATGTCACCATTAAAAAATCTTATCCCGGGCAAGCCTATAAAGTTGCCAATGGCATGTTTGGACTTGGACAAGCGATGTTCACCAAAGTTGCAGTGGTCTGCGAAACAGGCGGAGCAAAACCACAGAACAACCTCGAGTTCTGGCGCGAAGCCTTGCTGCACTGCGAACCCGGACGCGACACGGTCTTCACCAAAGGACCGACCGATGTGCTTGACCACTCGAGCCGCGAATGGAGTTATGGCAGCAAACTGATTCTGGATGGCACCAAAAAAACATGGGAGGAAGGCGATGCTACCCCATGGAAACCCGCCTTTGCCCGCGACAGCCACAGCTTGCCGCAGCATCCAGATATTTTGGCGCAGTACCAAGCAGGCGACGGCATTTGGTGGGTGAGCCTGCAAAAAACCAAGCCACACCAAGGTTTAGAAATCGGTCAGTGGTTAGCCAGAACCCCCGAAGCCAGCGGTATTCGCTTGATTGCGATTGTGGACGATGAAACCGATGTGCTTGACCCCGAAGATGCTTTCTGGACGCTGCTGAACAACATTGACCCCGAACGCGATGGACGAATTGAGCGCACCTTGACAGGCAATGTCTTAATCCTTGATGGCTCGAGAAAAATCCCCGAGGAGGGCTTTACAAGACTTTGGCCCAATAAAATCACCATGCACCCCGAGATGGTGGCTCAGGTAGACGCACGTTGGGAGGAGTACAAGCTCGGAGTGCCAAAACCCAAGTCCCCCACAGGACATAAACGCAAACAAGTCGTAGAAGTCTAATTTTTTTTAACACCATTTGCACGATGAGCGCAGTTTTGGGCATATGTCCTCACCTAAATTTAGGAAACTGAGCCTTGAAGAGTTAAGTAGTCCTGCTCGCTGTTGGGGTTTGTGGGTTAGGGTACGCTTCTATCTTGGATGGGCAAAATGACTTATTCAAATTCTCAAAGCGAGTCCCCTCGCTCGAGAATGTTGTGTGAAAGGAGGGGGTCTTGGAAGCCAATACTGGAGTGCTGAAAGAACTTGCCATGCGTGAGGCACAATTAACTGCCAAAGTCGTGCAAGCCAAAGAAGATGCGCTCAAAATTGTCAGTGAAGCCGAAAGCAAGGCGAAGGAACTCTTAGCCAAAGCCGAAGCCGATGTGGGTGCGCTTGAAGCTGAGTACAAGCAAAAGCGCGAAAGCGAAGAGCAATCTATTTTTGAGGCGGGTTTAGCGGCGGCACGTTCGGCTGCTGATGGTGTCAAAGCTGCTGCCAGCAGTAAAATTGCTGGTGCAGTGCAGACGATTGTCTCGAAGGTTTTACCCTAAGAAGGAGTTCGGCAATGGCGATAGCACAAATGTCCGAAGTCCTGATTCTCGGACGTAAACGAGATAATTTAGAAGTCATCCGAGCTTTACAAGATGCAGGTGTGGTGCAAATTGATCCGCTCGAGGACAGCGAAGTCCCTCGGGCAGTGCTGAATGGCGCGGATGCCACCCGCAAGGCGTTGCTCGAGCGTCAATTGGCTCGAGCTGAAACCGCCTTGGCGGCGATGGGCGCATCCGATACCGCGTCTGATGCCAGAAAACTTTCTGGGGTGAACATCGAAGCCATGCTCGAGGAAGTCGGTGCGCGTACCGATGTTCTGGCTTCTGAGCGCAGTGAATTAGCCGCAGAACTCGGTGCGATTGGCAGTTTTCAAAGCCTGGCGCGTAGTTTAGCCGAGTTATCGGGTGGACTTGGGCGCGGTGGTCGTTTGGTGGCGCTGGGTTTGACCCTGACCGATGCCAAAGAAAAAGAAAAGCTCGAGACCAACCTGCGCGAGGCTGGTTTGTCCTACGCCCTTGGTCATCAACCCGTGGCGAAAGGCTCGGCTGCCGTGGTGGCAGTTCGCACCCAAGACGCTGCATTGGCACGTACCGCCATTTCTCGAGCTGGTTTAGCCGAACTGCGTTTCCCCGGGCGTTTTGAAGGCATGAGTTACACCGATGCCTCGGGATTGATGGAACAACGCAGCCGCACTGCCCCTGAAGAAATGCAGGGTATTCTCGCCAGTCTCGAGTCCATCAAATCAGCCCATGCTTCAACTTTGGCGGCGGCTCGAGTGGATTTGAAAGACGAATTGGCTCGTTATGATGCAGTGGGTTCTGGTGTGGCTGGCAAGTACGGCTTTGCTGTGCGTGGCTGGTTGCCGAAGGAAAATCATCCTCAACTCGAGGCGGCGCTTGCTCCATTAAAAGGGCAAGTCATCGCACAGTATTCAGATGCACCGCATCATCATGCCGATCATGTGCCGGTCAAGCTCGAGAATAACAATTTGGTCAAGCCGTTTGAATCGCTCTTGGGGATTTTGCCTTTGCCTGCTTACGGCACGTTTGACCCAACGTGGGTTCTGGCGATTTTCTTTCCGATTTTGTTTGGTTGGATCATCGGTGATGTTGGCTTTGGCTTGGTTTCGCTTGGTTTGTCGTTTTTGCTTGGCAACATGGCAAAATCGGGTAAGAGCTTAAAACTTGATTTGTTTGGTGCAAACCTGATGCCCGCGACACTCAACAGTATTTCTAAGCTGCTGGTCTGGATGGGCGGCTGGAGCATTGTGTTTGGTGTGGTCTTCGGCGAGTTTTTTGGTACGTTTGGTGAGTACGTCGGCATCTTTAAGTTTGCTGGTGAAACCCAAGCCGCGCTGATTACTGCGCCTTTGCACCGCGTTGACCCTTCGGTTTCAGGCACAATGATTTTGCTGTCCTTGATTCCGGGCGTGATTCATGTGCTGTACGGCTGGTTTATGCGAGCCAAACTCGGTTTTGACCATCACGATAACACCCACGCTTTTGAAGGCATTGGGATGTTCCTCGCGGTGGTGGCAATGCTGCCTTGGGTTGGACAATTTGTGTTGGGCTGGACATTCCCCGCTTGGGTTGGCACAGCTCAATTGGTGCTGCTGGCGGTGGGTATCATTGGTTTTGGTTTTTTAAGCAAAAAAGCCATGTTTATGTTCCTCGAGTTGCCAACCAACTTTGGCAACATCCTCAGTTACTTGCGACTGTACGCCGTGGGTTTGTCGGGCGCGGTTCTCGCCAATTATGCGACCGACACGGCATATGCTTTTGGCAGTGGCATGGGCGGAATCGTGGGTTTGATTCTGGCAATCATAATTGGCACGTTGGTGCATTTGGTGTTTATTGCCTTCACGATCATTGGTCACATCCTCACCCCTTTGCGTCTTCACTACGTTGAATTCTTTACCAAATTCGGTTACTACGACCACAATGGTCGCCCTTATCGCCCTCTCGCCAAGCTCAGTGGCAAAGATGCCGCTTAAATTTTTTGGAGGAAGTATGAAGAAAATCGTTCGTTTTGCCTTGCCCGCCCTCGTGATCGCCCTTTTTGCCAGCATCGGTCTTGCCGCCGAAGGTGACGTTGTCGCCCGTGAAATCGGCAACGGCTTGGTTGCCGTTGGTGCAGGTTTAGCCTTGGGTCTGGCTGCGATTGGTGCAGGTATTGGTCTGGGTCAAATCGGTAGCGCGGCTGCGGGTGCAGTTGCCGAGAAGCCAAGCCTGTTCGGTCAACTCATTGTGTACTTGGCTTTGCCTGAATCCATCATCATCTTCGGATTTTTGATCGCCAACACCCTTGCTGGTAAGGTCTAATCATGGCTGACCTTGCCAAACTGCTCGAAAGCGAAGCCAGCGCCGAGATCGAAGCGATCCTCGCTGAAGCTCGTAGCCGTGCTGATGGCATCGTCAAGCAGGCAGAAGAACAAGCCAAAAGCATTCTCGAGGGCAAACGACGTGCGCTCGAGAATGAACTGTCTGCGGCTCGAGTTCGTGCCAAAAGCGCCTCTGATTTAGAGGGCGCTGCTTTGAAACTCGGAGCCAGTCACGGTGCGAGTCAGCAAGCCTTTTTAAGTGCTGAATCTGAATTGCGTCAATTTACCAAAACCGCTGAGTACGGCAATGTTCTGGGTAAGCTCATTCAGGAAGCTGCCACGGCGCTTGGTGGTTTAAGCCAACTCGAGGTGCATTCAACTGACCTTGAACACGCCAAGAAAGCTGTGACGGCTGCTGGTTTGACGATCAATGTGGTTGCCAATGACCAAATCGAAACTGGTATTCGCGCCATTGGCGAATCAGGTACAAGCAGCGTCACCAACACGCTTCTTGGTCGTTTGGCTCGAGCTAAGGACAGCTTGCTTTCCGATGTCGCAAAGGTCTTAGGTTAATGGGAAACCAGACCAAAGGTGCAAAAACCAAGGGTTTTCCTTGGGGCTTAGCCTTTGCTCAATCCCAAAAAGGACAAACCTATGCCCGATAATTATGGTTACATCAACGCTCGAGTCCGAGCCATGCACGCGGGTTTAATCACCCAAAAACTCGATGATGCCGTCAACGCCAGCAGTTACGCTGAGTTCCTGCGTTTGCTGTCTGAATCTTCCATCGGAGCTGACCTCGGCGAAGCCACCGCCAGTGGCGCGGGTCTGAGTCAACTCGATTCCTCTTTGACCCGTAACTTCTTCAACACCGCTCAAAAAGTCGTGGGGATGGCAGATGGGGTCAGTGGTGGGGATATTGCTTTACTCTTTGCGCGTTATGATTT